>NZ_JANJPM010000001.1:0-203678 GCF_026222585.1 Staphylococcus sp. SUC_1.2
TTAGAATTTTAAGTTTTTAAATTTATCACCAAAAACGTCACCTAAAGTTGGATTGTCTTCATCTGTTTCATTAGATAAATATGATTGAGTTGTAGCTTCGTCACTTTCAATCACATCTTCATTTGGTAATGTAGCTTTAATAGATAAAGAAATACGCTCATTTTCTTCATCAATACCTAAAATTTTAACGCTCACTTGTTGTCCTGGTTCTAACACTTCACTTGGTGTACCAATATGTTTATGAGCAATTTCTGAAATGTGTACAAGTCCTTGAACACCAGGAGCAATTTCCACAAAAGCGCCAAAGTTAGCCAAGCGAATTACTTTACCTTCGATAACGTCGTTTTCGTGGAATTTACCTTTAATATTTTCGAATGGAGTTGGTAAAGTATCTTTAATAGATAAAGAAATACGTTCAGAATCTTTTTCAACAGATTTAACTTTAACGTCCACTTCTTGTCCAACGCTTACCACGTCTTCAGGAGATTGAACATGCTCATGTGATAATTCTGATACGTGAACTAATCCATCAACGCCACCAATATCTACAAAAGCACCAAAGTTAGTAAGACGAGCAACTTTCCCTTTGATAACGTCTCCTTCATTAAGTGAATCTAATAACGATGCTTTTTTAACGTCATTTTCAGCTTGTTCAACTGCTTTACGGCTTAAAATGACTCTATTATTTTCAGGATCTAATTCTTCTACTTTAAGACGAATGGTTTGTCCTTCAAATACAGAGAAATCTTCAATGAAATCAGTTGAAATGAGTGACGCAGGAACGAATCCTCTTTGGCCCACATCCACAACTAAGCCACCTTTAACTACTTCAGTAACTTTAGCTTCGATTACTTCGTCATTATCAAGCTTTTCTTGTAAATATTCATATGATTTTTCGGTTTCAAGTTGACGTTTTGATAAAATGTAAGCGCCTGATTCATTTTCTTCGTCAATTTCAATTTTGGTTACATATGCTTCAATTTCATCACCCTCTGAAATAATCTCACTTGGATTTTCAATGTGATGAGTTGAAAGTTGGCTAATTGGAATAATTCCATTATATTTAGCCCCATCAATATGAACTACTACTTGTTTATCTTCAACTTGTTGAACTTTTCCAGTGACTTTGTCACCTTCTTTAATATCATTAATCATTGATTCATTGAATTCTTCAGTCATCATGTTTGCCTCCTTATACACTACATAACTATAACATCTTATAAACACGAGGAATTGTCAAGAAATACCCCTTTAGTTTCATAAGTTTTTAAAAAATATATCATTTTTTAAAATTATTTAATATTAAGCAATAGAAAAATATATTTATTAATATCGATGAAAATCGAAACTTATGATTGAATATAAGACTAAGAAAATTTATTGTTTATATTTTCATAATTAATTATATATAACTAAAATAGCTATTTAAAATAATTCGCTTATACTTTAGTCATTTGACGAATTAAATTAAATAGCTATGTATGAAAATTACAGATTCTCTACTAACTTTAATATTTCTTCAGTTACGTCTTCTATAGTTTTACTCGTTGTATCCACTGTTATAGCATCTTCCGCTTTTCTTAAAGGTGAAATATCACGATTCATATCGTAATGATCTCTTTCTTCAATCTCTTTTTTTAATTGATTTAAAGTGGAAGGAATGCCACGTAATTCATTCTCTTTTTGTCTTCTTTCCGCTCTTTCATCTACAGAGGCAATCATATATACTTTTAACTCAGCATCTGGAAGAACGATGGTACCAATATCTCTACCGTCCATAACAATTCCTTTTTTTATTGCTAATTCTTTTTGTTTTTGTACGGCGTAGGTGCGTACAGGTTCTTTTGATGCAACATATGAAACATGTTGTGTGACATCATTTTCTCTTAAATAGTCTGTCACATCCTCGTTATCTAAAATAATTCGTTGGCCTTTTGATGGATTGTAAGTTAATTCTAAAGAAGTATGATTAATTAAATTTTGAAAATCTTCAGGAGCATCTTGCTTTAAATATTTATACGTTATTGCACGATACATTGCACCAGTATCGACATAAATCATTGATAATTTACTAGCTACTTGTCTTGCAATTGTACTTTTCCCAGCAGCAGCAGGACCATCTAATGCAATATTAATTGGATTCATAACATTTTTCCTTTCTTGTTGTTTTATCTGTATTATTTTATCATAAATATATATTTTAAAAATAGGAGGAGTTTAATGAAAAAGATACTTGTTATTCATACAGGTGGAACAATTAGTATGTCTCAAAATCAACTCAATCAGGTCGTTACAAATGATATCAATCCTATTTCATTGCATAAAAACATCATAGATCAATATGCAAATGTATATGAAATAAGTCCCTTTAATGTGCCATCACCACATATCACACTTTCTCATGTCATAAAGTTAAAAGATATTATTATGAAGGAATTTTCTAAGAATCATTATGATGGATGTGTGATTACACATGGCACAGATACGTTAGAAGAAACAGCTTATTTGCTCGATTTAACAATCGATATAAGTCAACCTATTGTTATAACAGGTGCAATGCGTTCATCAAACGAGATTGGTTCAGATGGGCTATATAACTTTATCTCAGCAATTAGAGTTGCAACTTCATTAGAAGCTTCTGATAAAGGCGTGATGATCGTATTTAATGACGAAATACATACTGCGAGAAATGTTACTAAAACACATACCTCGAATATCAATACCTTTCAGAGTCCTAATCAAGGCCCTTTAGGTATCTTAACTAAAGATCGTGTTCAATTTTATAATCGTCCATATCGACAAAAAGTATTTCCAAGAATAGATGAAAGTTTAAATGTGCCATTAATTAAAGCGTATATGGGAATGACTAAGGATGTTTTAGAATTTTATGCTCAACAAAACGTTCAAGGTATAATTATTGAAGCGTTAGGCCAAGGTAACTTACCTCCAAGTTGTTTGAAAGGTATTGAATCATGTGTCAAAAAAGATATTCCTATCGTACTCGTGTCTCGCTCATTTAATGGCATTGTAAGTCCAGTATATGATTATGAAGGTGGAGGTTTTCGATTAGCTGAAGAGGGTCTTATTTTTTCTAACGGATTAAATGGCCCTAAAGCAAGATTAAAACTTTTAATTGGTTTAAGTAACCATATGAATCATAAGGAATTGAAAGAATACTTTGAAACTTAAAAAAGAGAGAAACAATGATGATGCACTCATTGTTTCTCTCTTTTAATTAAAATAAATGAAATTTAACTTTCTAGTGGAGTTTGTTTTTTTCTTAAAATACTTTGAGCGATAATGCCACCATGATATTTACCGTTTTCAATGAAAATTGAATTATTATCATTACCAGCTGCTATAACACCAGCAATATAACAGTTTTCCACATTTGTTTCATACGTTTCTTTATTATAAATTGGAGCTGTTCCAAATTCATTAGTATGAATATCTATACCAATAGATTGTAAAAACTCATAGTCTGGATGATAACCAATCATTGCAAAAACAAAGTCATTTGGTATTGTTACTGTTTCACCATTTTTTTCATAAGTTACTGAATGTTGAGTGATTTCAGTAACATTTGCATCAAATTCCATATCGATTTTTTCATGGTTAACTAAAGATTCAAAGTTTGGCAAAATCCAAGGTTTAATTGCTGCTGAATATCGATCTCCACGATACAATACAGTCACATTTGCCCCAGCCTTTTCCAATTCCAAAGCTGCATCTACTGCAGAATTCTTACCTCCAATAACCACGACATCTTGATTGAAGTATGGATGTGCTTCTTTAAAGTAATGTTTAACCTTAGATAAATCCGCACCTTTAACATCTAAAGTATTATGTTGACCATAATAACCAGTCGCAACTGTTAAAAATTTACATTCATACACGTCTTTAGTTGTTGTAATTGTAAATTTATTTCCAATTTTTTTAACTGTTAATACTTCCTCAAAAGGATGTACATTCAACTGATGAAATCTTACTACTTCTCTATAATAGACAAGTGCTTGGTTACGACGAGGTTTACTTTCCTCTACAATAAATGGCACATCTCCAATACTTAATTTATCGCTAGAAGAGAAAAAAGTTTGATGCGTAGGATAATGATAAATGGCATCTACAATGTTACCTTTTTCAATTACTAGTGTTTCTATGCCTTTTTTCTTTTGCTCAATTGCTGCACTTAAACCACATGGGCCTCCACCAATAATAATACTTTCAATTGTTTGCATGTTTAATGGCCTCCTTTAATCACTAACATATTATATCAGTTTACAGATATATTTCTAAATAAAAATATTTACATTGTTATTTACTTATCTTCAAATGAACATAAAAAAGATACACCATTTTAGGTGTACCTTTTTTAATACATTCAGATATTATTGAGGAATAACTAATTTTTGACCATTTACAATATTATTACTAGTTAAGCCGTTAGCTCGTTTTAATTTATTTACATTTTCAACTGTACCTTCACCATAGTATTGAATTGCAATACGATATAAATTATCATTACCAGATACTACGTGAGTTTGTTGGCCAGCACTATTACTTGATTGTGTGCTATTTTGAGTTGATTGAGAATTTGAGTTATTGTCTGAACTTGATGAATTGTTATATACATTTGATTTATTGTTATCATTTTCAGATGTTGCACTTTCAGTAGAATTTTTATCATTATTATTGTTTGATGTACTGTTTTCTGTTGTAGCTACTTCATTTGACTCATTACTATCTTTTTTAGTGCTATTATCTGATTCGCTTGATTTATCTTCTTTTGTTGCTACTTTTTCATTTGATTGGTCTTTTTCATTTGTAGCTTTGTCTTTAGCGTTATCTTTGTTCTCAGTTTGTTCTGTTTTATTATCTGCAGTGTTATTGTTTTTTTCTTTATGGTCATTGTTAAGATACATGCCAATAAAAATAGCTAGAGCAGCTAAAATAAGTAATAAAGCTATGAGTGGAAGTAAAATTCCCATTAAACCACGTTTTTTATTACCGTTATGTGCTTGGAAACCATCATTATCTTCGTATTCACGATGTTTATCAGCATCATGATGATTTAGATTGTTATGTTCATCATGTTGTTTATGTTTAGAAGCGGCAGCACCAGCAGCACCTGCTCCAGCTGTGCCAGCACCAACTGCAGCAGCTTTTTTGCCTTTATTACCTTTTTTTCTGTGATGTTTATTATCTAGTTCATTATTATCTTCGCTGTTATGTTGAACGCTTCTATTTTCATTATCTCTATAATTTTCATCATCATGACGATTATTTTTACGTTTTTTATTACGTGATGCTTTTGCTCCAACAGCTCCTGTAGCAGCAGCTCCTCCAGCAATTGTTGCGTCTTTTCCGATTTTTGAATGATGAGCTTCATGTCTATCGTTATCTTGATCAAAATCACGATGACGACGATGATCACTATTCATTCTATCATCACTATTATCATCATTTTCATAACTATCGTCCTCAAGACGATGATTAGAATGACGATTATGTTCATCATAACGCTCATCTACATCGGAACGTTGATTATTCTCATCATTCTCGTGATTATGATGAGAATTATTATCGTTATGTACTTTGTCAAATGTCTCCTCATCATAACGGTCATCTAATGAACCTTCTTCATAATCATTAACCTGATCATTAAATTTTTTGTTACGACTAGAAGATTGGTTTCTTCTTCTTTGTCGTCTTTGTGCATTTCTTGGTGGAAACTGTTGATCGGTTTCATTGTTAAAATTGTCTATTTCATCGTTAGTTTCATTATTTACACGATCGAATTGATCGTTTGAATCTATCGATTGTCGATTTTTTTCAAAATCATCCTTAAAATTATCTCTAGACATAGTCAACATCCTCTCTTTTTCTTATTTTAATTGTCACATTATTTATACCCAAGTAATGCATAAATATGTATCATTTTTAAATTTCTTATAAATCACTATGTAATTTAATTATATCCTGTATAAAATATTTTAGTAAAGTAAAGTCACTAAACTCTAAATAAATTTTTAATTTTTTCATTGAAAGTAAATTGTCTTTTAACTTTTTTTCTGTTGTAACACTCAATTTTACTTAAATCTGAATCATTGTCACAACATTCATTAGGTTGATTAGGAGATTCTCCAAAAAATTCCAATAAAAATTTTCTTCTACATTGATCTATACGAGTATAACCTATAATTCTTTGATAACCAGCTTGTTTACGTATATATGAGGTTTTAAAAATGTGTTTCAATTCTTTAAATGTATAATTTTGGTGTAATACTGTTAAAATTTCTTCTTTATTAGGTGGAAGGAATGCGCCTAGCTCAAAAGTTTCGACATCTTCTGTTACGATAGCATCATTAAATAGTAACGTCTCTAGAATATAAGCATCGTCTGGTTGATATAGACTAATCGCTTGACTTTGTTTTCCATCTCTCCCAGCTCTTCCAATTTCTTGTAAATAATTTGAAGGACTAGATGATAAATGAAAATGAATCACAGTCCGAATGTCTTTTTTATTAACCCCCATTCCAAAAGCACTAGTAGCTACAATAACTGGAATAAAATTATTAATAAATTGATTTTGAACAGTTTGACGTTCTTGATAAGTTAAATCCCCATGATAAATACCAGTTAAATATCCATGTTGATAAATGAGTTTTGCGAGTTGTAAGCATATTTTCTTAGATGATACATAAATAATTGTGGGACCTGAAGATTCAATAAATTTCAATAACCATTCTATTTTTTCGTCGTCATCCTTGAAATTAAAATGTGATAACGAAATATTTTTACGATTCATAGTAGTTTGTATAGTGTTTAATTTAACTTTTAAAATATGTTCTAAATCACTTGTTAAATGTGGCGGTGCAGTAGCAGTTAATGCTAAAATAGTCGCTAATTTAAAATGATGAGTGATTTGACCGATAAGTGCGTAATGCGGTCTGAAATCATATCCCCATTCTGATAAGCAATGCGCTTCATCTAATACTACTAAACCAAATGGGATGTTTTTAATTAAATTGAAATGATGAGATTGAAGAATAAATTCAGGACTTAGAAATATAAAACGACTTTGATTTAATAAATTGATATTTTCCTTCTTTTCTTGTTCATCCATACCTGAATGAATACATACAACCTTTCGTTCACCTTGAGATTTAAGTTGTATCACTTGATCGTCCATTAAAGAAATTAGCGGTGAAATAATAAGAGTAGGTTTTTGTTGCATATAAGTTGGAAATTGGTAACACAGACTTTTCCCACTACCTGTTGGCAAAACACCAAGTGTATGATTGCCTTGTAACACACTTTCTATAACTTCTTTCTGACCTGGGTGAAAACTTTCATGTCCAAACCATTGTTTAAGATTGTTCTCTAACATTGATTTCACCTCTTTCTATCCCAACAATCATGAGTTTAATTTCAAAGTATGATAAATGGTCAAACTCTTGTTTATATATTTTTAATCTTTCTCCTTTATGCTCTGTATAGTATTGAGTAAATTGAAAAACATCTTTTTTCTCTACGTAATTTTCGTAATTTTTCTCATAGCCTTTAATAAATAATTCTAAAATATGATCTTCTATTGTATTGAGTTTAACATTCTGTGCAATTGCAATTTCATTTAAACTCAAACCTTGATGAAGATATTGTTGAGTAATAGATGTTTTATTTAATAATGATGAAAGAATAATACATTCAGACAATATAGGATAACGTTGTTTATTTTCAATTTCACTTCCTAAGGTGACTAAATTATTCAATTCTAATGTATATAATTTTGAAATAGAAATATTCTCAATCAAACTTACCTGTTGTCTTGTATACATAGGCTCATCATAACCATGCAAATAATAATGAAGGTAGCACTTATTATTATTATTTAAACTGATTGCTTGAAATAAATCAGTCACTTCATTTTCAAAATCTTTTATTAAATCATTTTTAATAATAGTTCCATAAATCTTTTTAACTTTATTTTGAATAATAACTTGTTGGTTCATTGGTACGAATTTAAGTTGATGATGGAGATATTGAGATATCGTCTGAATTAATAATTGAATACATTTAAAAGTATTATTAAGACTGTCATAAGTGAACCGAGGATGCACCTTGATATTTAATTCTTTTATATCATTTTTATTCAAAAGTCGTTCAAATGTCTGATATTTTAATTTAGGTAAACTATGATATAATGATAAAAGTTGTTGAGAGCTCGCATCAAAAAACGTTTGATGTGACTTTTTTCCACTTAAAATATTATATATACTTTTATTAGTTTTATAATTGAATGAGTGATGTTTAACATAACTAATCATTTCTTGCATGAGTGAACTCCTCTTTTATAGAACTTTTATATCTAGAATATAATAAAATTATTTATTATGACTAGTGTAGCATTTTTATCAAAGGAGGCGAATAAAATGGCAAAGTACACAATCGTTGATATGGATACATGTATTGCTTGTGGTGCTTGTGGCGCTGCTGCACCAGATATTTACGATTATGATGACGAAGGTATTGCTTTCGTAATCCTTGACGATAATCAAGGTACTGCAGAAGTACCAGAAGAATTATATGAAGATATGGAAGATGCTCTTGAAGGCTGTCCAACTGATTCAATTAAAATTGAAGAAGAGCCTTTTGATGGAGATGCCTTAAAATTTGAATAAATCTGTAAATAAAATTGTATTACCATAATTATAATATAAAACCTCCAATGATTCCTACTTAGAAGTCATCGGAGGTTTTAATTTTATTTCAATACTTTTTTTAAACGGCGATATAGCAAGATAAAAATGATCGATATGACACATCCTTTAATAATATTAAAAGGAATAATACCAGATAAAATGATTACTTTTAAATTAGTAAACACATCACCAAGATTAAATATCATACCATATAAAGGTAGTAAGACAAAATAATTTAAAATACTTAAAACGATAGTCATTGCAATAGTACCGGCAACTAATCCTATAATTAGTGAACGACGAGATGAATATTGTTTACGATGACTAACAAAATAAGCTGTTAGTAAAAAACTAGCTCCAGCTAAAAAATTTGCCACAGGCCCAACAGGATCGCCAATATTAAATAAGAAATTTAATATATTTTTAATTAATGCTACAAGAAGACCAGATAAAGGACCAAAAATAAAAGTAGCTAATAAAGTCGGTACATCACTAAAATCTAATGTTAAGTATGGAGGCAAAAATGGTAACGGAAATTTCAAAAATGTTAATATGAATGCAATTGCACTCAACATACTTATGGTAATTAAACGTTTATTTTGTTGCATATTCAGTTTTCTCCTTCCATTCATCTTACTAAGAATTGGAGGATACGTTTACACAACAAAAAACCTCCACCTTCTCCCATCCAGACTATACTGTCGGCTTCAGATTTACACTGAATCAGCCACTTTTATTGAAGCGGGTCGCAGGCTCAAATTACTGCCGGTTGGGAATTACACCCTACCCCGAAGATGAATTATTGAATTTATCATTTAAAATTTATATTACACGAATAAATCTTTCATTGCAATGTGTCTGTTTATTTATAAAAATGAGAGATATGTTTCATCAGTTTCATCGACTGATTTTAAATTAATATGACATGAAATATTATATTTAAAAAACTATAGATATAAAAATGCTCTTCAAAGTTTTATCTTTAACTTTGAAGAACATAATCTCAAAAAATTTGGATATTTAATCCTATTTTGTTGAAAGTTAATTATTTAGAATCTATAGAAGGTTTAGGTAATTTAATAATAAAGGTTGTGCCTTTATTCACTGTACTTTCTACAGAAATAATTCCGCCATGCTCTTGAATAATCATCTTACTAATAAATAATCCTAAACCAGTTCCTTGTTTACCCCTAGTTCTAGAAGCTTCTACTTTATAAAAACGATCAAATACATGATCAAGATGTTCAAGAGCAATACCGCTACCTGTGTCGTTTATATTTAAAATTTGATACTGACTATCTTTATTAGCAGTAATCGTAATTGAATCTCCAGGGTGTGTATAGCGTGTTGCATTATCAATTAAGTTTGTGAGTACTTGATCAATTCGATCAGCATCGTAATTCCATAAATCATCTTCATTAATATTTGGTAACAAGTCTATGTTTAGTTCTAAATCTTGTGCTTGTTGACGGTATTTAAGTTGTATTTTGCGTAATAATGGCATTATGGGCTGTATTTCTTTATTAATGGTTAATCCTTCCGCATCCATTCTTGCAACATTTAAAAGCTCGTTGACAAGGCGATTAAGTCGTTTTGTTTCATCTAATACAATTGATAGTGATTCTTTGATTTCGTTAGGTTCTGTTACAATGCCATCAACTATCGATTCAGTATAACCTTGTAATAACGAAATCGGTGTACGGAGTTCATGGGATACGTTTGCGATAAAATCTTTTTTCATTTGATCAAGATTATGTTCATTTGTCATATCTCTTATGATGATTACAATTCCACTACGACCATCTTGTTGAATACGATCAATATAACTCATTATAAATACATAATACTTAGAGTTTATTGCATATTCATTAAACTCTGTGCCTTTTGAATGAAAAGTGGCATTAATTTGATTTTTAATTTCTGAATAAATAGATTCATCAATTGTCGGTAGTATTTGGTCTGCCATTTTGTTAGATAAAATAATTTCACTTTTATCATTTAAACCCACTACACCTTCAATCATAGAATTAAATAAACGATCACGAATATTTTTTTGAGTAGATAAAGCTTCAATGTGTTCTTGAATTTTATGACTCATATTATTAAAAGTATAAGAAAGTTCACCAATTTCATCTTTTGTATTTACTGTTGTTTTTTGAGAGTAATCTCCATTTGATACATTGATTGCCTGTGTACTTAATTTTCTAAGTGGTTTAGTGATACGATTAGATAAAAAGAACGCAAAAATCGTTGAAACAATAAAAAATACAATAGCAGTAATTAAAATAATAATGGTAATTGCATTATTAGTATCTTCAATTGTTTTTAAATCTTGATATATAAATACGCCACTAAACTTAGCATGTTTACGATCTTGAGATTGCATCGGGTATCCTAAAAGAATATAAGAATGAGAGGCCCCTTTTTCACTTATTGTGACATTTTGTGTGGCAGATTTCCCTGTATTAAATACTTTATTAAAGTTGTCGTTGTTTTGAATTTCTTTTAACATTCTTTTTTTAATCAGATTATAAGATTTTTCTGCTGACATATTTTTATTAGACATAATAATAACGCCACCTGTACCATCAATTAATGCCTGACTATGTTGTATGGCAAGTGACTTGTTATCAGCTTTTTCAACAAGATGACTAATCCTTGAAGCATCTTCTCTTATAGCATTTTCTGTTTGTTGGGTGTAATAATATTGAATAAATGTAATTAATGCTGCACTTAATAAAATTAAAACTGTCGTTACTATAAATATTATAGTTAACCACAGTTTTATAACAACACTATTTAGACGATTCATCATTTGTATTGACCTCAAATTTGTAACCGACACCCCAAACGGTTTGAATCATATGTGCTGCTTCTTCAGAAACTCGATTTAATTTTTCTCTTAATCGTTTAACATGTGTGTCTACAGTTCTTAAATCACCATAAAATTCATAATGCCAAACTTCTTTTAATAGTTGTTCACGATCAAATACTTTATTAGGTGTTTTTGCTAAGTATATTAATAACTCATATTCTTTTGGAGTTAAATTCACTTGTTGTTGATCCGCTAATACACGATGCGCATCATTATCGATAATAAGATGATTAAACTCAATGACATCTCTTGCATGTGGTTCGCTTTGTTCTGGTTTAGATGTTTGAGTTCTACGTAGTAATGCTTTCACTCTTAATACGACTTCTCGGGGAGAGAAAGGCTTCACTATATAATCATCTGCACCTGATTCGAACCCTTCCACACGATTAGTTTCTTCGCCCTTAGCTGTAAGCATAATAATAGGCGTATCTTTATGCTCACGTAATTTTGACGACATTTCAATACCATCCATTTCAGGCAACATTAAATCTAAAAGAATGCACGCATAGTCATTTTCCATAGCAAGTTCATATGCTTCTTTACCATCACTTGCTTCATGGATAGTAAACGATTCTCTTTCTAAGTAAAGTTTTAATAATCTTCTGATTCTATCTTCATCGTCTACAATTAATATTTCATTCGTCATTACAATATACCTCCTACACATGCGCTATACCGTTTTAATTATAGCATATTCACTATATTAAAGCTTTCTATTCAATTGACTTTGTGAAAAAAATATCAAAATATCTTTTTTAATGTAGAACCTATGATTTATTATTACAGTGAATAAATAAAAAAAGAATACACATTGTAATTGAGAAAATACTTTGTATTGTTAAGTTATTTCGAATTAATTACCATTTTCAGCCATATGTCTTAATATTTTCACCTCATGAGGTGTTAATACTCTACCTTCACCTGCATTTAATCCTTTTAAATTAAGATTTCCAAATTCGATTCGTATTAATTTATCGACGGTGTGATTAAAATGTTCGAACATACGTCTAACTTGTCTATTTCTACCTTCGCTAATAGTTATTTCAACCAGTGTCGTATTTTTTTCTTTATTTTGATTTTTTATTTTAACTTGAGCAGGTTGTGTAAAACCATCCTCTAATTCAATTCCTTGTTCTAATGCTTTAACTTCTTCTCTCATTAAATACCCTTTTAATTTTGCAACATATTTTTTTTGAATATGATATCTGGGATGAGTCATTAGATTAGTAAATTCACCATCATTTGTAAGTAATAATAACCCTGAAGTATCATAGTCTAATCGTCCAACTGGATAAATTCTTGCTTCTAAATCTTTAAAATAATCTGTTACAACCGTTCTACCTCTATCATCTGAAACACTAGTAATAACTTGCGTTGGTTTATAGAAAAGAATATAAATTTTATCTTCTTGCTCAATTTTAATTCCTTCAACTTCAACAGTGTCTGAAGATTTAACTTTCGTTCCAAGTTCTGTAACTACTTGACCATTTACTTTCACTTTACCTTCAGTGATTAAAGTTTCTGCCTTTCTTCGAGAGGTATATCCACTGTTAGCAATTCGTTTTTGAAGTCTTTCTAAATCTTTATTCATTTTATTTCTCCTTTTGATCTGTAAGTGTACTAAAGAAAGTCTCAATCTCTTCGTTATCTTCTTCAGTAGATGGTAATTCTTCTATTGATTTCATTCCAAAAACATTTAAAAATAAATCAGTAGTCATGAGTAAATGACTCCGCGAATTCTCCATGTCTTTTGCTTCAATAAGTCCTCTAGCAATTAATGTTCTCACTGCACCATCAGAATTGATACCTCTTGTTATTTCGATATCACTTCTAGTTAATGGTTGATTATAAGCAATAATTGATAGTGTCTCCATAGCAGCTTGAGATAATTTCATGTTTGCTTTTTGCTTCACTAGTACTTCGATAAAAGGTGCACACTCTTTTTTGGAGGTTAACATATAAATGGAACCATATCTTTGTATTTCAAGACCTTTTGAATGATACGTCGAAATTAATTGATCAAGTTCATCTAAATCCATTTTTAAAATATCTGCAAGCTGACGTGCTTCCAGTCCTTCATCGCCTACAGTAAATAATAAGGACTCTATAATTCCAAGGTTATCCAATCGCATAGTTCACTCCTCTAATGATATTGATGTCTTCAAAGTTATTTGACTGTTCTATATTAATAAGACCTGCTTTAGCCATTTCTAATATTGCTAAGAAATGTGTAACGACTTTACTCACAGGTTCATTAAAGTTAAATAAACTAAAGAAGTTAAATGCTGTTTGTTTCTCTAAATGTTTAGCAACCACTTCAGTAGCTTGTTGAATTGTAAAAGTATCTTTTGAAATTTCAACTGCTTTTGGTGTATTTAATGCTACTCTATTTTTTACTCTTTGGTATGCAACAATCAGTTGAGTCAAATCAATCGTTTGATTTTTGTCCCAATGCGTTTCTTTTTCCAAGTGAGATAAATCAGCTGGTGATTTAGTATAATATAATTCTCGTTCTTTTTTTAATTCTGTTAATAGTAAAGAATATTCTTTATAATTTTGATATTCGATTAAACGACCTACAAGGTCCTCACGAGGATCTTCTTCTAAGTCATTTTCAGTTTCTTGTTGTGGCAATAATAATCTACTTTTTATCATTAATAATTCTGAAGCCATCACTAAATATTCACTTGCAATATTAATTTCAACTTCTTTCATTGCATGAACATATTGCATATATTGTTCAGTTAAAGCTTTCATTGGTATATCATAAATATCTATTTCATATTTATGAATTAAATGAAGAAGTAAATCTAATGGGCCATTAAAAGCATCTAATTTAACTTCGTACATAAATTAACTTCCTTGTATTATAAAATCTAAATTGTGCATAATTCACCTAAATATTATAGCATGAATATATATTAGAATTAAATTAAGGGGGAGTATTCATGAATAAAGCATTAAGTCAATTCTACTATCAATTTCATACACACCAACATTATTTTTTATGTCATGATATTTTAGAAGAATTATGGAAGTCTAACCCTAATTTTTCTAAGAAAGATGCTATAGTGAGTTTAATACTATTTTCAACTGCCATGTATCACTATAGACGATGTAATAAGTTAGGTGCATTAAAAAGCTTTAAAAAAGCGTTATATACATTTAAGCATGCAAAGGATAAGGATACACTAGGTTTAAAGGTCAATGAATTTACTTTATTGATTCAAAATCAAATAGAAAAAGTGAAACATGATCAGACATTTCAACCAATACAGTTGCCAATTACATCTTCAATAGAAAGGGAACTTATCAATTTATATCCTAATTATGAATATAAGAAACAAATTAACAATGATGACATGATTGTTCATTGTCATCGTCTAAGAGATAGAAGCGATATCATTGCAACTAGAAAAAAAGCACTTAAAAATAAAAGAAAGAAAAGTTAAATCATTCACTTTTCTTTCTTTTATTTTAAGCTCTAGGATGAAATTGATTATACATTTGTCTTATTTGGGATTTAGACACATGTGTATAAAGTTGTGTCGTTGAAATATCTGAATGACCAAGCATTTCTTGAACTGCTCTTAGATCTGCCCCATTTTCTAAAAGATGTGTAGCAAATGAATGTCTCAACGTATGAGGGGTTAAAGTTTTATTAATATTGGCCTTCAAACCATATTGTTTAATCATTTTCCATATTCCTTGTCTAGTTAAAGGTCTACCGTGCATATTTAAAAATAATACATTCGTAATAGTCTTTTTCAAAAGTTGAGGACGTACCTTTTCTAAATACGTATCTAGAAATTCAATCACAGTGTCTCCTAATGGTATAATTCGTTCTTTATTACCTTTACCAAATACTCTAACAAATCCCATAATAAGATTTATATCCTCAATATTAATTTGTATCAGTTCCGAAACACGCATGCCAGTCGCATATAATAATTCTAATATTGTACGATCACGATACCCATTTTTCTTATTTAAGTCCGGTGTTTCTAAAAGTTGAAGTACTTCCTCAACTTCTAAAACATCGGGTAACTTCTTCTCATATTTCGGAGTCTCAATTAAGACTGTTGGATCTTTAGCGGCATATTTTTCTCTAAGTGCAAATTGATGAAAATTGCGAATTGTAGAGATAAAACGCGCCATTGATTTAGCTGAAGCACCTTGGTCTATTAAATATCCTAAGCATTCTTGTATGACTTGGCGATCAATAAAATCGATATGAGCAATTTTATGTTCTTTCATGTACTCTTCATATTTAGCTAAATCGCGTCGATATGCGCCGATAGTATTGTCACTCAATCCCTTTTCAATTTGAATAAATTTTAAGAATTCTTCAATAATCGTATTCATATTACACCTCTGTTTATATAAAAAAGGTATGAAATAGAATTCAAAGTTGATTCCTAATTTCACACCTTCTATCGATTAATTATTACATATCACTTTTTTTATCTTGAAAAGCTCTTCTAGGCATTTGCATATAAAGTTGATACAACACTTTATTAGGTTTAACTTATTATTTACCTTTAGCTTGACATTCTGAACATATACCGTGAAATGTTAAGCGATGATCCAAAATTTTAAATTGATATTCTGATTCAACACGTTCTTCCACTTTTGGTAATAAATCTTCATGAATTTCCTCTACCTTACCACATTCCATACAAACTAAGTGATGATGAAAATGTTTAGCACCTTCTTTTCTCAAATCAAATCGTGCTACGCCATCACCAAAATTAATTTTATCTACTACTTTTAATTCAGCAAGTAGTTCTAAAGTTCGATAAACAGTAGCTAAACCAATTTCAGGTGCTTTATCTTTTACCTTTAAATATACGTCTTCAGCACTTAGATGATCTTTTTCATTTTCAATTAACACACGAACTGTTGCTTCGCGTTGAGGCGTTAATTTGTAAGAAGATTGCTGTAATTGTTGTTTTACTCTATTTAGACGTTCTTCCACGGGAGCATCACTCCTCAATTAATTATAATCATTTTAAATTAAATTATTTCAATTAATAAATTACCAATAAATTTAGTAAAAATCAAGTAGTTATCACGTCTTATTTAGAATGATTATAATTTAATAATACATATTGTAAAGCAATCATTGTTTTCGCATCTTCAATTTCATGATTTTCTAAAAGTGCATGGATATCATCTAAGTGTATTTTATGCAATTCTACAAATTCGTCATCATCCAGATTCAATTCTCCTTCACTTAAATTATCAGTAAAATAAATGGTTAGTTTCTCATTTGAAAATCCTGGAGAACCATACATATGAGTGATGAATGTTAGATGATTAGCTTTGTAGCCAGTTTCTTCTTCTAATTCGCGTTTAGCTGCTTCTTCTCTTTCTTCATCTTCTTCTAGTTTACCTGCTGGAATTTCTAACAAGGGTTTTTCAATAGGTTTACGATATTGTTTAACCAATAATACTTCTTTTTCTGGAGTAATAGCGCAAATTGCCACAGCACCATTATGCTTGATAATTTCTCTCTTGGAAGTTTTCCCGTCCGGTAACTCCACATCGTGTAGTTCTAGATCGATAATTTTACCATTATAAATGACTGTTCTATCAAAAGTTTTTTCATTAAAGTCCATTATATCCACGTCCCTTTTCATTAAGTTAATAAATTGATAAGATAAATGCGTTAACTAAAGTGTATCGGAAGGAGATTGTTCATGCAAAAAAATATATTAAAAAGTGGCATTGAAATTTCGGAACTAGGTTTAGGGTGTATGAGTTTAGGCACAGAATACCATCACGCAGAGGAAATCATTGAGTGTGCAATTGAAAATGGTATCACATATTTTGATACCGCAGATATTTATGATAGAGGTGTCAATGAAGACATTGTTGGAAAGTCTTTAAAGAAATATCAAAATAGAGATGATATTGTTATAGGAACAAAAGTAGGAAATAGACCGCTTAATGATGGTAGTACTACTTGGGATCCTTCAAAAAAATATATTAAAGAAAGTGTTAAAAGTTCTTTAAAACGTTTAGGCTTAGAACAGTTAGATCTTTATCAACTTCACGGTGGTACAATTGATGATCCCCTAGATGAGACGATTAGTGCATTCGATGAACTGAAAAAAGAAGGTGTAATCAAAGCTTATGGAATTTCTTCTATTAGACCTAACGTGATTGAGTATTATTTAAAACACAGTCAAATAGAAACGATTATGTCTCAATTTAATCTTATTGATAATCGTCCAGAACGTCTTTTGAATCACATTCATTCTCATGGCGTAAAAGTTTTAGCACGTGGTCCCGTGTTTAAAGGGTTACTTACTTCAAATAGTGTTAATGTACTTGATCAGAAATTCTCAGATGGTATTTTTGACTATAATTATCATGAATTAGGAGAAACGATTGCTTCTGTTAAGGAAGTTGAAAGTAATTTAAGTGCTTTATCATTCGAATATTTAAAATCCCATGATGCATTAGGATCTATTATTGTTGGTGCAAGTTCTGTTTCACAATTAAAAGATAATATTACTAATTTTAATAAAACAGTAAGTTTGGATCAAATTAAATCTGCACGTCACCGCGTGAAAGATTTAGAATATACTCAGCATCTTGAGTAATTAATTAATAAATTCTTATAAACAATCGTTGATGTAAAGTACAAGTGATGAAGTATCTATGATGAATGCTTCATCATTTTTTTAGGTTAAATTATATTTTATTTTTAAACAATGAAGTAAAATATTTTTCAATTTTTCTAGGAGCTAATTGGTAAAGTTTTAATAGTGGATTCATCCATAGCGGCTTGTTAATTTCTACTTTACGAGTGATGATACCTTTAACGATATCTTCTGCGAGTATTTTAGGATCTATCATTAGTGATGCATATTTATTAGCGTACTTCAATGATGGATCTGCTTTTTTGTGAAATGGTGTATTAATGGGACCTGGATTAACAGTCATAACATGAAAGCCTTGCTCCTCAATTCTTAGAGCATTTAATACGCCATTTAAAGCAGCTTTAGATGAGCCATAAAATGCAGCGTTCGCTTGCGTTACAAATGCTGCCTGACTTGAAATAGCCACTATAGAAGCATTCATTGTTAAATATGGTTTAACAGTTTTAAATAATGTAATAAAACCAAGCACATTCACATCATAAGTCTCCAAGGTTTCTTCTAACGAATGAGATTGTATTGATTTAAAAAAGCCTAAACCTGCACTATAAATAATTCCGTCAATCGGATAACAAAGGGATTTAGAAATAGTATCTATTTGTGAAGTATCTTGTAAATTACATTTAATCATTGAAACACGATGTTTGTACGGATTAAAATTAATATTTTCGAATTTCTCCGTACTACGAACAATGAGGGTAATATATGCACCTTTTTTAATAATTTTTTCGTTATTTCTAAACCTAAGCCACTAGTTCCTCCAGTTACGATGAAATGTTTACCTACAATCACGGATGACTCTCTCCTATCTAACAAGTATAGTTAATTTTTGATAATAATTATATTGAATATGTTACTATAGTTTTATCAATTAAGGGTAAGGATGGTGCTGTTTTATGAAGTTAGTATTTTATGGCGCTGGTAACATGGCACAAGCCATTTTTAAAGGAATTATTGATTCTAAAATATTAAATCATAACGATATTTATTTAACAAATAAATCAAATGAAAATACGTTAAAATCATTTGCGAAAGAATTAGGAGTAAAATATAGTTACGATGATGCATTTTTATTAAAAGATGCAGATTATGTTTTTCTAGGTACTAAGCCTCATGATTTTGAAACGGTCGCATCACGTATTAAATCACATATACAATCAGACCATCGTTTTATATCTATTATGGCTGGTTTATCGATAAATTATATCCGAGAAAAGTTAGAAACGAATAATCCCGTTGCTAGAATTATGCCCAATACAAATGCACAGGTAGGTCATTCAGTAACAGGTATTAGTTTTTCTGGTAATTTCGATCCTCATTCTAAAGATGAAGTAACAGAATTAATTAGTGCTTTTGGCTCAGTTATTGAAGTTGACGAAGAATATTTACATCAAGTGACGGCTATTACAGGAAGCGGACCAGCTTTTTTATATCATGTATTTGAACAATATGTTAAAGCAGGAACATCATTAGGTCTTGAAAAAAAACAAGTTGAAGAATCCATTAAGAATCTCATTATTGGAACAAGTAAGATGATTGAACGATCGGATTTAAGTATGGAACAACTTAGAAAAAATATTACCTCTAAAGGTGGCACAACACAAGCTGGATTAAATGAACTTGATCGACATGATATTGAGAGTATTTTTAAAGCCTGTCTAGATGCTGCAGTTCATAGAAGTATCGCCCTTTCTAAAAGTGAAGATGAGTAATAAATATTAAAAATAACTATAACGAAAATTAAGTCATACATATCGTTATAGCTATTTTTTAGTTTTTACGTAGCATTTAAAACGCTATTATTATTTAAAATTTGAATGTATCAAAGTCTTTAACAAACTCAAAATTTGGTGTATCTTTCATTTCTTTTAATGCACGGTTTATCTCTTCTATATCTTCTAAATTATATCGATTACTTAGATGGGTAATAAAACTTTTCTTCACATTAGACTGATGAATTAACCTAAATACATCGTCAATGTGACTATGATGATAGTTATTTGCTAAAATTTTGTCACCGTCAATATATGTTGCTTCATGAATCATAATATCCGCATTTTCTGCAAGTATATATTCGTTATCACATGGTTTCGTATCTCCAAAAATAGTAACAATAGGTCCTGGTTTGGCTGGACCTTTAAAGTCTTTAGAAAGATAAATTTGATTATTATATTCAAATTTATCAAACATTTTTACTTCTTGATATTTAGGACCCGGTTCTAGTCCAATGGCCTTTAATGCAGTTACATCAATTGTACCTGGTGTTGTAGGAGCCTCAATTCGATAACCATATGAAGGTATACCATGATTTAATAACCTTGATGAAACTGTAAAGCCATTATGATGATATGTAAAATTATTATCAATTTCAATATATGTAATAGGATAGTTTAAATGAGATTCAGATAATTTCAAAGCGGTTTCAATAAATTGTTGCAAACCTGTTGGCCCTATTAACGTCAATGGCTTATCTTCTCCACCTTGGAATGAACGACTTGTTAATAATCCAGGTAATCCAAAAATGTGGTCGCCATGCATATGCGTGATAAAAATATGATCAACTTTGCCTAATTTTATCGAGTGATGCAAAATTTGATGTTGAGTCCCCTCTCCTACATCGAATAACCATATTGAATTTGAATAAGGTTCTAGGTTTAAAGCAATCGCTTGAGTATTACGATCTTTAGTAGGTAAACCCGCACTCGTTCCAAAAAATGTAACTTCCATGCATTTGCCTCCTCTTTCTTCAATATATTTTATCATACGTCTATAAGTTTGTTATCATATGAAATAAAATAAATGAATTTATCAGAATTTAGGGTATAATGTAACTTATAAAAAATAAATTGTATGTTATTTAGTTTAATGTTGTAAATATTATCAACAATTTTAGGCAAAAACATATCAAGAAAAACAGTTTTAATTTATAATGAATTAATCATAGCAATTAAAGAATTGAGGTTTTGAATTTGAACACACACACTAAACATATCCCTTGTTTAATTACTATATTTGGCGCAACTGGAGATTTGAGTCATAGAAAATTATTCCCTTCTTTATTCCACTTATATCAACAAGATAATTTAGATGAACATATTGCCATTATTGGCGTTGGTCGAAGAGATTATACTAACGACTTTTTCCGTGAACAAGTTAAACAATCTATTCAAACGCACGTCAAAGATACTGATCGACTCGATGAATTCATAGAACATGTTTTTTATTTTAAAAATGATGTCAATGAAGAAGAAAGTTATCATGAATTATTAGCATTCTCTAATGAACTTGATGATACATTTAAATTAGAAGGTAATCGCCTATTCTATTTAGCAATGGCACCTCAATTCTTTGGACCAATTTCTGATTATTTAAAAGCTTCTAGCTTAACTGAAACTAAAGGATTTAAACGCCTTGTAATTGAAAAACCATTTGGTAGTGATTTTAAATCTGCTGAAAAATTAAATAATCAATTACGACAATCATTTAAAGAAGAAGAAATATACAGAATTGATCACTATCTTGGTAAAGATATGGTGCAAAATATCGAAGTTCTACGATTCGCTAATGCGATGTTTGAACCTCTTTGGAATAATAAGTATATCTCTAATATACAAATCACTTCTTCAGAAATACTAGGTGTTGAAGATCGTGGAGGTTATTATGAATCGAGCGGTGCATTAAAAGATATGGTACAAAACCATATGTTACAAATGGTTGCATTACTAGCAATGGAAGCACCTATTAGTCTTAAAAGTGAAGATATTCGAGCTGAAAAGGTGAAAGTATTAAAATCTTTAAGACAATTAAAACCTGAAGAAGTCAATCAAAACTTTGTGCGTGGACAATATGGAGAAGGAACTATTAATGACCAACGTGTTATCGCTTATAGAGATGAAGATCGTGTTGCATCTGATTCCAATACACCAACCTTTGTTTCTGGAAGATTAACTATCGATAACTTCCGTTGGGCTGGTGTACCATTCTACATTCGTACTGGTAAGCGTATGAAGTCTAAATGTATACAAGTTGTTGTAGAATTTAAAGAAGTTCCTATGAATTTATATTATCAAACGGATCGATTACTAGATTCTAATTTATTAGTTATTAATATTCAACCTAATGAAGGTATTTCATTACACTTAAATGCTAAGAAAAGTATTCAAGGTATCGAAACAAAGCCTGTTCAACTGTCTTATGCTATGAGTGCACAAGATAAAATGAACACAGTAGATGCATATGAAAACTTGTTATTCGATTGTCTTAAAGGTGATGCAACGAACTTTACACATTGGGAAGAACTTAAATCTACATGGAAATTTGTAGACGCTATTCAAGAACATTGGACTATGATTGATCCAAACTTCCCTAACTATAAATCAGGGACAAATGGCCCTATCGAAAGTGATTTATTATTAAGCAGAGACGGAAATCATTGGTGGGACGATATTCAATAAACAGATATACTAGACGTTTCATGTGATAAATGTATAAAGGATAAGACACATTATATTATTTTCACTCATTGAAAATAAGGTCTTGTCCTTTTTAAATTGAATATTGAAAGAGTCATTTAAAAATTTAATTTAATTTTATATTATTGATGTATATTTTTATAAAATAATGTAAAATATTAGTATTGATTGTAAATTTATTGGAGTGAAAGTTTTGGACGTTATCAAGCAGATACAACAGGCAATTGTATATATAGAAGATCATTTATTAGAGCCTTTTAATTTGCAAGATTTAAGTGATTACGTTGGTCTCTCTCCTTACCATCTTGATCAATCGTTTAAAATGATTGTTGGACAACCTCCTGAAAGTTATGCTCACTCTCGAAAAATGACTGAAGCTGCTAAAGAAATGATACAAAGTTCTTCGAGATTAGTTGATGTAGCAAAACGCTATAATTATTTAAGTTCAAATGACTTTGCAAATGATTTTAGTGATTTTCATGGAATATCTCCTATTCAAGCTTCTACTAAAAAAGAAGAACTAAAAATGAATGAACGCTTGTATATTAAATTAACAACTACAGAAAGAGCACCATACCCTTACAGACTAGAAACGACTAAAGACACACCTTTAGTTGGATATGTAAAATATATTGAGGCTAATCAACTATCTAACCCTTACAAAGTTCCTGACTTTTTAGAAGATTTATATTTAGATGGTAAAATAAAAGAATTAAAACGATATAATAATATAAGTCCATATGAGTTATTTGTTATTACATGTCCTTTAGATGAAGGTGTAGAATTATTTGTGGGCGTACCTAGTGAACGTTATCCAGCTCACTTAGAAAGCCGATTGTTACCAGGGCGACACTATGCAAAATTTAATTTGCAAGGTCAAGTGGATTATACTGTTAATGAAGCTTGGTATTATATTGAATCCAGCTTACAACTTACTCTACCCTATGAAAAAAATAGCTTATATGTTGAAATTTATCCTTTTGATCTCTCATTCGAGGACCCGTTCACTAAAATACAATTATGGCTACCTATTAAACAAGAAACTTATGATATAGAATAAAAGAAGCGTTAGATGACTAAGTTATTAAACTTATGTCATCTAACGCTTTACTATTAAAGTTCGGCTACGAATGCTTCAAAAGGTTTCATATTAGTGATATCTAAATCATTTTTATAATTGTGTAGCTTAATTTGAGATGCTTCAACTTCAAATGGTAAATTTAATGATGCAACATGATCTGTTAAATTTCCTGCAACTAGAACTGTCTTATTATTAAGTTTACGTGTGTAAGCAAAAATATTCTCATTCGCATCATCGATTAAATTAAATTCACCATAAGTATATATATCATCGGATTTTTTTAATTTAATTAGACGTTTATAAAAATTAAGAACGGAATCTGAATCTTCGGATTGTTGTGCTACATTTATTGTTTTATAGTTAGGGTTGACTGGGAACCATGGCGTACCTTCAGTAAAACCTCCATTTACTTCATTAGTCCACTGCATAGGTGTTCTAGAATTATCACGATTCTCCATTTTATATTTATCTAATAACTGATTAACATCTCCACCTTGAGATTTAACAATTTGATATTCTGTTTTTACAGCAACATCGTTAAATGTTTCAATACTTTCAAATGGATAGTTTGTCATACCAATTTCTTGACCTTGATAAATAAAAGGTGTGCCTTGTTGTAAGAAATATACCACTGCATGGCTAGTAGCAGATTCAAACCAATACTTTGTATCATCTCCCCAAGTAGAAACACGTCTAGGTTGATCATGATTTTCAATAAATAGTGCATTCCATCCTATACCCTCTAGTTGTTTTTGCCAACGGTTTAATACATTTTTATAAGATAAAACATCAAATTTAGAGTCTCCAGTACTCCATAAACCTAAATGTTCAAATTGGAAAATCATATTGAATTTACCTTCTTTTTCTCCAACCCACTCTTTTGCATTATCTGGATTTACGCCATTTGCTTCGCCAACAGTCATAATGTCATAATGGCTAAGTGATTTGTCCTTCATTTCTTGAAGCCAATCTTGAATGCCTGGTTGATTCATATCAACATCAAATGCTGGAGCGTATTGTTTTCCTTTTGGAACAGGTAAATCACCAGCTTCAAATGTTTTTTTGATATGTGTGATCGCATCGACTCTAAAGCCATCAATTCCTTTTTCGAACCACCAATTCATCATTTTAAAAACAGCTTCTCTAACGTCAGGATTACTCCAATTTAAATCAGGTTGCTTTTTACTAAATAAGTGGAAATAATACTGTTTTGTTGTGTCATCATATTCCCATGTTGAACCATTGAAAATACTTTCCCAATTATTAGGTTCAGAACCGTCAGATTTAGGATCTGCCCAAATATACCAATCTCGTTTAGGATTATCTTTACTAGAACGAGATTCTATAAACCATGGGTGTTCATCAGATGTATGGTTAACAACAAGGTCTAAAATTAATTTCATTCCACGCTTATGAGTCTCAGATAATAAATGATTAAAGTCTTCCATTGTTCCAAATTCTTCCATAATATCTTGATAATCACTAATATCATAACCATTATCATCGTTTGGAGATTTATACATTGGACTAAGCCAAATGACATCAATACCTAAATCTTTCAGATAGTCCAATTTTTCTACCATCCCTGGTAAATCACCAATACCATCATTATTGCTATCATTAAAACTTCTCGGATATACTTGATATGCTACGGCTTCTTTCCACCAATTTTTTTCCATTTATATCGCTCCTTTGAAATTATTATGTAAATCAATTAACTTTGAAATAATTAATCATAATATTCGAGTTAATTATTTAATATTCAATGTTAGGCTTCAATATATAATCTAAATTTTTCTGGATTTATATAAATATAAAATAATATGTAATAGCATTATATAGCGATAATCCAGTTTTTTAGAAAACGCTTACACCTATATTTATCGTACTAATCGAATTTCTAAATGTCAACTTGGGATATATCGATTAAATGTAAATTAAACTAACAAGGCTATATGTATTAAGACATCTATACAAAACTGTCATAATAAAAAAATCTGAGACACTTAATGATGTCCCAGATTTTTAATCCTACAATAATTATTCTTCAGTCCATTGAGTATGGAAAATACCATCTTTATCTTTACGTTCATACGTATGTGCACCAAAATAATCACGTTGAGCTTGAATTAAATTAGCAGGTAGATCTTCTGAACGGTAGCTATCATAATAGCTGATACTTGCTGAGAAACCAGGTGTTGGTACGCCATTTTTAACACCAGTAGCAACTACTTCTCTAAGTGCATCTTGATATTCAGTAACAATACCTTTGAAATAAGGGTCTAATAATAAGTTTTGAAGACCTGAATTATTGTCATATGCGTCTTTAATTTTTTGTAAGAATTGAGCACGAATAATACAACCTTCACGCCAAATCATTGCTAAATCACCTAATTTAAGGTTCCATTCATTTTCATTGCTCGCTTTACGCATTTGTGCGAAACCTTGAGCGTATGAACAAATTTTACTCATATATAACGCTTTACGGATTTTTTCTAAGAAGTCTTCTCTATTGCCATCAAAGTTTGATTTAGGACCACTTAATACTTTCGATGCATTCACGCGTTCTTCTTTAATTGAAGAAATGAAACGTGCAAATACAGATTCAGTAATGATTGTTAATGGTATACCTAATTCTAATGCATTAATTGATGTCCATTTACCAGTTCCTTTTTGACCCGCAGTATCAAGAATTTTTTCTACAAGAGGTTCATTATTTTCATCTAATTTAGTGAAAATATCGCCTGTTATTTCAATTAAATAACTTTCTAATTCTCCAGCATTCCATTCTTTAAACGTTTTAGAAATTTCTTCATGAGACATACCTAATAATTCTTTCATCATTGCATAACTTTCAGCAATTAATTGCATATCAGCATATTCGATACCATTATGAACCATTTTTACATAATGTCCTGCACCATTTGGTCCAATATATTCTACACATGCAGCACCATCTTTTGCTTTAGCAGCAATGGCATCTAAAATATCACTTACTTTGTTGTAAGCTTCTTGTTGACCACCAGGCATTAAAGATGGACCAGTTAACGCTCCGATTTCACCACCAGAAACACCCATTCCAATAAAGTTGATACCACTTTCAGCAAGTGCTTTGTTACGACGAATTGTATCTTGATAGTTTGTATTACCGCCATCAATTAAAATGTCATCGTCATCTAATAAAGGCAATAAGCTATCAATTGTTGCATCTGTAGCAGGACCAGCTTTAACCATTAATAATATTTTACGTGGTTTTTCTAAAGAGTTTACAAAATCTTCTAAAGAATACGTTGGATGAATTTGTTTACCTTCTGATTCCTTAATCATTAAATCTGTTTTATCACTAGAACGGTTATAAACAGATACGCTATAACCACGTGATTCGATATTCCATGCTAGGTTTTTACCCATAACAGCTAAACCTACTACACCTATTTGTTGAGTCATATTACTTACCTCTCTTATTCAATAATTTCATTAGTATTGTATCACAAAAATATAAATGACTTCACTAAAGTAAAATATTATTTCGCTACTAATTCAACAATTTTAATCAATTGATTCGTAAGTTGATTTAAAGCAGCTACAGGAATACGTTCAGAAGTAGTATGAATATGTTCATATCCTACACCTAATATAACAGTTGGAATATGATACGTATTAATAATACTTCCATCTGAACCTCCGCCAGCAATAACAGTTTTACCTGAAAGGCCTAAAATTTTCGCACTTTTTATAGCATATTGAGTTACAGTCTCAGAATCGTTTCTTCTAAAACCAGGATAACTCTTAGAAATTTCAACGTTTGCTTTACCCCCTAATTCTTTTGCTGTCGTTTCGAAAGTCTCTTTCATATGGTTGACTTGATATTCTAAACTTTTATCATTATGCGAACGAGCTTCTCCCTCTAAAATGACTTTATCTGCAACAATATTTGTAGCAGAACCACCATAAAATTTACCAATATTCGCTGTGGTATCTTGATCAATCTGACCTAAATGCATTTTATTAATCGCCTTAGCTGCAATATGAATTGCACTTATACCTTGGTTGGGTTTACTAGCATGTGCTGTTTTCCCATAAATAGTTGTATTGATAATCATTTGAGTTGGAGCACCCACCACTGTTGTTCCAACCGCTTGGCTGGCATCGACAGCATAGCCGAACTCCGCATCTATCAAGTTTTGATCTAATTCTTTAGCACCTTTTAAACCTGCTTCTTCTCCTACAGTGATAATAAATTGAATTTGTCCATGAGGTAATTGTTGTTCGTTTATAGTTTGAATCATTTCTAACAAAGCAGCTATACCTGCTTTATCATCTGCTCCTAATACAGTTGTGCCATTTGAATATACATAGCCATCTTCTTTAAGGATCGGTTTAACGTTAATACCTGGAACAACCGTATCCATATGGCTAGTAAAATAGATTTTAGAAACATGTTCTTTTCCTTTACTACTTGGTAAGGTACAAATTAAATTATTTGCACCTAACCATTCTCTTTTAGACGCATTATCTTCTACAACTTTTAATCCTAAATCTATAAATTTCTTTTTTAGAATGGGTTGTATCGTTTCTTCATTCCCAGTTTCAGAATTAATTTGCACTAACTCTAAAAAAGTATTAAGTAAACGGCGACTATTAATCATTATGAAAACCCCTTTCTTATATAGATAATATTTTAACTGACTTTGACAATTAGAGTAAATAAATTGATTGCCATTTTTATCGAAATCATTTAAGGTTATTTTATATACTATAAGTTATTAATATAACGAATAATCAAATTATTTTAAAGGTTTCAAGGAGCGTTTACATTGAATAATAAAGTGCTAAAGATTATTATCATTATCATGTTAATTGCAGTTGTAGCTGCATTGTTACTTACAAGTCTTGTTCCTCTCATGCATTAAAAATTAATTAGATTAAAAACTATCGACAAAAATTCGAATTTGACGATAGTTTTTATTATTATTTCTTAAAATTATGCAAATAAAAAAGACAAACTTTTTGTATTTAAAGAAAGTTTGTCTTTTTACTTTGATTAGAAGTTAATCTTAGATGTTATATTTCACTATGTAATTTTAAAGAGCCGAATTGAGATTTAATATTTAAATATTCTTCTAATTCATTTAAAATTTGCATCATACTTGCTCTTGATTTTAAAGATTGATGTGATTCTGGCAATGGCAATTCGTCTAATTTTAAACGTATCTCATATAATGAATGTAGTCTTAATACAGTATAATCATTACTATTAACATTATCTCCAATTTCAGCCATTAAATGGGCAACAGTCTCTAACAAAGGATCATTAGCTGAAGTATTATGAATTAATGTTTGGATTCTGCGTAGTATTTCTAGTTGTTCTTCTCTCATATCAAAATAGTGATAATATGAGTTTTCATTTCGCACAAAGTGATTTTTAACGTCTCTAAAAGCAATAGATTTAGCCTTACGAATATTGTTTTCTAATGTATCAAAAGAAATTGACAATTGTTTATTAATATTTAAACATGCTTCACTATATTGTGTAAATATTGTTTTAATTTCATTTTCAATTTCTTTCTTAAAATTACCTAATGTATTATCTAGACTAGGCATAATTAAATTCATTAAAAATGCTATTCCTAAGCCAATGATAAGAAGTAAAATTTCATTAATAATTAAATGAAGCCCAATAACTTTGGCATTAAATACGTGAAGTAAAATGACACAACTTGTCACTACACCTTCTTGAACATTCAACATCACTGTAAGTGGAATAAATAATAAAACAATTAATCCTAAAACGATTGCATTTTGACCAAGTAAATTAAAAATAAATGAACCAAAAAATAACATTAATAAACACGAAACGAATCGAGAACCAATTGCTTGTAGTGAGTGAACCTTAGTATGTTTAATACATAGAACAATGAGGATAGCACTTGAAGCATAGTTATCAAGCCCTATCCATTTAGCTAAAATAACACCTAAAGTAATTCCTACAGCTGTTTTAAGTGTTCTAAATCCAATTCTATAAGGATTTAAAGTTAGCATGTATTGTTCCTCTTATCTTTCTTCACAATACTTATCAAATAACTTTTGAAGTTGATTGATAACATCCATTACGTCATGACCTTCTATTTGATGGCGTTCTATCATTTCAGTAATCTTACCATCTTTCATCAGTGCAAATGAAGGACTTGAAGGTGCGTATCCTTCAAAATAGTCTCTTGCTTGCTGAGTTGCTTCTTTATCTTGACCAGCAAATACAGTAACCAATCTATTAGGTAACTTATCATAATGAAGTGCGTGACTTGCTGCTGGACGCGCTATACCTCCTGCACATCCACAAACAGAATTTATCATTACGAGTGTAGTGCCATCTTGTTTAAATACTTTATCAACTTCATCTGAAGTAGTTAATTGTTCATAACCAGCAGATTCAATTTCATTTCTAGCTTGTTCTACAACACCATTCATATATAAATCAAAATTTAAATCCATTTAGAATCACCTTTCAGTCAATTATTATTTATTGTCATTTTACTAATTTACAACATATAGTTCAAATAGGTTGGTTGTAATATAACAAACTTTTAATAAATATTTGTTGTTTCAATTGAATAGCTTTCAATTCGATTTTTTACTTGCGACATAAATCGTCCAGTTTGAACACCATCTAAAATACGATGATCAATTGAAATACATAAATTAACCATATTTCTTATAGCTATCATATCGTCGATGACAACAGGTTTTTTAACAATTGATTCTACTTGTAAAATTGCTGCTTGAGGATGATTAATAATACCCATTGAAGATACAGAACCAAATGTACCAGTATTATTAACTGTAAAAGTACCACCAGTCATGTCTTCTTGAGCCAGTTGTTGATTTCGAGCTTTTTGTGCTAGTTGATTGATTTCTCTAGCAATACCTTTAATTGATTTTTCATCAGCATTTTTAATTACAGGAACATATAATTTATCTTCATCAGCTACAGCTATTGAAATATTGATGTCTTTATGAATTATAATTTCATTACCATCCCAACTGCTATTAAGTAATGGATTAGATTTCAAAGCTTCTGCTACAGCTTTTACAAAGAAAGCAAAGAAAGTTAAATTATATCCTTCTTGTTTTTTAAACACAGTCTTATAATGATTTCTAGTTTTCACAAGATTTGTAGCATCGACTTCTATCATCATCCAGCCATGTGGAATTTCAGTGGCACTGGTAACCATATTTTGGGCAATTGCTTTTCGCACGCCTTTAACTGATATTGTATAATCGTCTAATGGTTCATTTGATGAAGCGTTATTATTTCTTGAAGTTGTTTCGGAATGATTCGTTATCTGAGTGGTATATGTTTCTTTTGAATTTTGTTGGTTATTTTCTTGAATATAAGTTTCAATATCTTTTTTGGTTACTCTACCTTCAAATCCTGTGCCTGGGACTTGTGATAAATCAATATCGTTTTCTGAAGCTATCTTAAATACGACTGGAGAAAATCTTCCATTATTGATCGAATGCTTAGATGATTGATTTGTGTTAGAAGGCTTAGACTGGCTCTTTACAGAATTACTTTGTGTTTGACTGGGTGTTTCATTAGTTTCGTTAGTATCGTCTTGATTAGAATTTAAAGATGTATCATCGGGTTGAATTTTACAAATGGTTTGATTGATTTCAATCGTTTCACCTTCAGTAGCAATTAACTCTGTAATTGTACCAGAAATAGTTGAAGGAACTTCTGCTGTTACTTTATCTGTAACTACTTCACATAGTGGTTCATATTCATCCACATGATTCCCTTCAGAAACTAACCATTGTTCGATTGTACCTTCATGGACACTTTCTCCTAATTTTGGCATTTTAACATCCATTATGTTACCTCCCTAAAATTGTGCTAACTCACGCATTTTTTTTAATATCTTATCAGGATTCATCATTACTTCATTTTCTAAGTTAGGAGAAAATGGCATTGATGGAACATCAGGACCAGCTAACCGCATAATTGGTGCATCTAATTCAAATAAACAATGTTCGGCTATGATTGCTGAAACTTCAGACATAACACTACCTTCAAGGTTGTCTTCAGTTACAAGCAAAATCTTACCATTTCGTTTAGCGCGTTCAATAATCGTTGTTTTATCTAATGGATAAACTGTTCTTAAGTCAACTACTTCAACATTAATGCCATCTGCCTCTAAAATATCGGCTGCTTGAATACAATAGTTAACACATAAACCATAAGTGAAAACTGTAATATCATCACCTTCACGTTTAACATCAGCTTTACCCAAAGGGATAGTATAGTAAGAATCGGGTACTTCTTCTTTTAAAAATCGGTATGCTTTTTTATGTTCAAAAAATAATACTGGATCATTTGATTCAATTGAAGATAATAATAAACCTTTCGCATCATATGGAGTTGAAGGAATTACAATTGTTAATCCAGGTGTAGACGCAAAGATACTCTCAATACTTTGAGAATGATATAAACCACCATGTACGCCACCACCAAATGGTGCACGAACAGTTAAAGGACATTGCCAATCGTTATTAGAACGATATCGCATTTTAGCAGCTTCACTAATAATTTGATTAACTGCTGGTAAAATAAAATCTGCGAATTGAATTTCAGCTATAGGGCGTTTGCCAAGCATTGCTGCACCAATTGCAGTACCGATAATATTTGATTCTGCTAAAGGCGTATCAATTACACGCAGTTCTCCATATTTTTCTTGCAAACCACGTGTCGCACCGAATACACCACCTTTTCGTCCTACATCTTCTCCTAATATAAAAATATTATTATCTTTTTCTATAGCCAAGTCTTGTGCATTTTGAATGGCTTCTATATAACTCATTTTAGTCATTGAAAATATCTCCTTCTGGATCATACACATATTGATATGTTTCTTCTACATCTGGATATTGAGCATTTTCAGCATCTTTTGTAGCTTTATCTATAATAGATTTATGTGCATTATCTAATTCGTTTAACCAATCTTCATCAATAATGCCTAAATCGAGTAATTCATTTTTGAATTTAAGATTACAGTCAGATGTCTTGAAAGCATCTCTTTCTTCTTTAGAACGATATGTATCATCATCATCAGAAGAATGAGGAGTCATTCGAGTAGTAATAGCTTCAATCAACGTTGCTCCTTCGCCATTAAGTGCCCTTTCTCTTGCTTCTTTCATTGCTTTGTACATCGCAATTGGATCATTTCCATCTACAGTTTCTCCATGAATACCATAACCTATTGCTCTATCAGATAGATGCGTTGCTGCATATTGTAATGAATCAGGGACTGAAATTGCGTATTTATTATTAATAATTACACATACAAACGGTAATTTATGGACTCCAGCAAAATTCAATCCTTCATGAAAATCTCCTTGATTAGAACTACCTTCTCCTACAGTAGCAGTTGCTATATTAGATTGTTGATTCATTTTTAATGCTAATGCTGCGCCTACTGAGTGAGGGATTTGTGTTGCTACCGGAGAACTTTGAGATAAAATACCTTTTTCTCTATGACTAAAATGAGAAGGCATTTGTTTTCCTCCAGAATTAATGTCATCCTTTTTACCGAAAGAAGCTAACATTGTATCATAAGGTGAAATCCCCATATATGTAACGAAAGCTAAATCTCTATAATACGGAGATGAAATATCTCCTTCTTTCATTGCATACGCCATACCAATTTGAGTGGCTTCTTGTCCTTGACCACTTACTACAAAGGGTATTTTTCCAGCACGGTTAAGTAACCATAGGCGTTCATCTAGTTTTCGTCCTAGGTCCATCCATTTATATATTTCTCTCAAATCTTCATCTGTAAGTCCCACAGATTTGTAGTCAATCATTTTACTTCCTCCTTTAAACGTGGATCGCTCTGTTTTCAGCCTTTAGCCCAAGTTCCATCAATATTTCAGACAATGACGGATGTGCATGAGTCGTTAATCCTAATTCTAATGTTGATCCATTCATAAATTGTAATAAAGCAACTTCATTTATTAACTCTGTGACATGTGGGCCTACCATACTTATTCCAATAATATCTCCATTATCTTTATTTAATATAATTTCACAAAAACCACGTTTATTTTTAGTTTCTTCAATAACTGCTTTTCCAATAGCATTAAAAGGAACTTTATAACTTGTTGCCTTAATATTTTGAGATTTAGCAGTTTCTATATTTAAACCGATAGATGCGACTTCTGGATAAGTATAAACACATTTGGGCATTAAATGATAATTCACTGGAAGCGGATGATCATTAAACATATGTTCAACTGCAGTGATTCCTTCTTTAGAAGCTACGTGAGCTAATTGTAATGTTCCGATACAATCACCTGCCGCATAAAGATGCTTATCACTCGTTTGTTGAAATTCATTTACTTTGATATACCCATGAGTATCTAATTGAATTTTAGTATTCTGAATACCAATATCACTTGTATTAGGTACACGACCTACTGCAACTAATATTTTATCAACTGTAATAGTAGTTTTTTCATTTATATTTATTTGAATGACATCATTTTTATGTATGATATTCTCTTCACTTAGTTGGCAATCCTCAAAAAATTCTACACCTCGTTCAATTAAACTATCTCTTAAAAATGTAGAAATGGATTTACTGTCAGAAGGTAATATACGTTTACCTGCTTCAATCACTTTAACATTTACATTTAAATCAGTTAGTAAGGAAGCAAATTCAAGACCAATCACACCGCCCCCGACAATAGCAATACTGTCTGGAAGTGTATCAATTTGTAATATATCATCGCTCGATAAAATATTCTGATGATTAATTTCTAAAAATGGTAATGTTTGAGGACGTGACCCTGTAGCGATAAGTACAAATTGATTTGGAAGTAACTCTGAGCTGCCATCTTCGTATTCAACAGAAATTGTTCCGCTTTGTGGAGAAAATATAGAAGTTCCCATAATACGTCCTATACCATTATAAATATCAATATGATTTTTTTGCATTAAACTTTGAACGCCATTATGCATTTGATTAACAATATCCGTTTTTCGATTCATCATTTTTTCAAAATTAATATGTAAATCGTTTGTGTCTATACCAAATTCTGAAGATTGTCTAACAGTACGAGTCACTTCAGCAGATTTAAGTAGCGCTTTAGTAGGAATACACCCTTTATGTAAACATGTGCCACCTAATAAAGATTTCTCTACAATTGCTACCTTTTTTCCTAATTGAGAAGCACGAATCGCTGCTACGTATCCTGCTGTCCCACCACCTAAAACAACTAAGTCATATTGTTTTTCAGACATTTTGCTACTCCTTATTAATCAGATTTAAAGGTTAGAATTGAAAAGTGTGAATAAACAATTTGAATATAAAAAATAACATTATACTCAGTATGTTCTATTTCTTTTCGACATCCAACCTTAATTTAAATTATTCAATTATAAACTATTTATGATTTTGAGCAATCATTTCTCTAGCATTTTCTCTTGTTAATTCAGTTACACTTGCTCCAGAAATCATACGAGCAATTTCGTCAATTTTATCTTCTTTTTTTAACTCTTTCACTTGAGTTGTTGTACGATCATTCTTAGTCATTTTACTAATTAATAAGTGATGATCACTCATAGAAGCTACTTGCGGTAAGTGAGATATACAGATAACTTGAATATATTTTGCAATATCTCTCATTTTTTCAGCCATTTTTTGAGCTGCTTGACCAGAAACCCCCGAATCAACTTCATCAAACAAAATAGCAGTTTGACCTCTTGATTCAACGAATATACTTTTTAACGCTAGCATAATACGAGAAAGTTCTCCGCCAGAAGCTATTTTATTTAAACTTTTAAGTGGTTCTCCCTTATTAGGACTAATTAGAAACTCTACAAACTCAATTCCTTCTATTGTAGGAGTTTCTAAGGGCTGAAATGAAATTTCGAGGTTAGCATCTTTCATTTGTAAATTTTGAATTTCAGCCACGATATGATCCCGTAACGTTCGAGCTACAATTCGTCTTTCCTTCGATAATGACTGTCCATATTTTATTACTTTTTCATAAAGCAAGTCAATTTCTTCTTTTAATTGAGAAGTACTTTCTTCATAATTTTCAATCTTAGAAATTTCACTTTCTAATTTAGATTGATAAGTAATAAGTTCATCAATAGTTTTACCGTACTTACGTTTAAGATTATTCAGTAAGTTCATTCTAGATTCTAATTCATTAAGTAATTGTTCATCAAATTCAGTATTTGACATTTCATCGTATAGTTCGTGTTTAGCATCCTCTAAGGTATAGTAGAACTGATCAATATCTGCTTTAAGTTTTTTAAATCTACCTGGAATAATGTCATCAATAGTTTGTAAATGATTACTTAATTCATATAAACGGTCGGTGATAGCATGTTCATCTGTAAGTGTGACATGCGCATTGTTTAATGCTAAACTTAATTTTTCAGAATTTTGGATTCGTTTTATATCAGATTCTAATTGAGTAATTTCACCTTCTTTTAGAGAAGCTTCTTGCAATTCCTCAAATTGAAACTTCATTAAATCAAGACGTTGCAATAATGCTTGATCAGCAGACTGTAATTCTTCAAGTTCTTTTTTCTTTTCTTTATATTCATTAAATGTCGTTTCATATTGTTCTTTAACACGGCTATATTGATTTTCAGCATAATCATCTAATAATTTTAAATGATATTTTTGTTTTAATAACGTTTGCGTTTCATGTTGGCCGTGTATGTCTAAAAGTTCTTGCATCACTTTTCTTAGATCTTGAAGCGTAACAATTTGATTATTAATACGACAAATACTTTTTCCCGAACTAAAAATCTCTCTTTTTACTAATAGAAAGTCTTCATCAATATCAATATCTAACTCATTTAAAACTGAAATGGCCTCTTTACTATTATCAATATCAAAAATCCCTTCGATAATTGCTTTTTTCTCTCCATGTCTTACAAAATCAGAAGAGGCACGCATACCAATAAGTTGGCCTATTGCATCTATAATAATTGATTTACCAGATCCAGTTTCACCACTAAGCACAGTTAAACCATCAGAAAAATGAATTTCGAGTTCATCTATAATTGCAAATTGCTTTATTGATAAGGTTTGTAACATAGATTAATCGCATCCTTATAATAAATTGAAAATTCTTGTTTTAATTGTATGACTTGCTTCTTCATCTCTGCATATTAATAGACAGGTATCATCACCACAAATAGTTCCTAATACTTCATCCCAATCAATTTGATCTAAGATTGCTCCGATAGATTGAGCATTACCAGGAAGCGTTTTTAGTACGAGTAGGTTTCCTGTTCCTTCAATATTTACAAATGAATCCATTAAGTATCTACCTAATTTTTCTAAAGGATGGTACTTTCTATCGTTGGGGAGGCTGTATACATATTGTCCTGATGAAGCAGGTACTTTAATTAATTGCAATTCTTTAATGTCACGAGAGACAGTCGCTTGAGTAACATTTAGGTCGTATTCATTTAGACGTTTTACAAGTTCATCTTGTGTTTCAATTTGTTCACTTGAAATAATCTCTCTTATTTTTATATGTCTTACAGATTTTTTTGCCATTATGAACACTCCTAGTTTCGAATATTTATACAATGATTTTAACACAACGTTATTTTAACTACTACTAAAGTTATCCTTTAGAAAGGTTGATTTGAAGAAAGATATTATTATTTATGATACGTATTATCATATTTTCTATTTAAATTAAATTTAAATTTATATACATTTATGCATTATAAATCATTAAAAGTAGATTACTAAAACAAAAAACTCTTTAAAGATTATTGTTTTAGTAATCTTTAAAGAGAAAAACTCTAACTATTAATGGTCACGTGAATAAAATAAATCTACAATTTCTAGAAGCGGTTCAACATCATATTGTGATTTCAATTGATTAATTGCATCTATTGCAGCATCTTTATGATATTTTAGTTTTTCTTCAGCGCCTGATTTACCAAGTAAAGAAACATAAGTACTTTTATGGTTTTCTACATCGCTTCCCACTTTTTTACCCAATTTTTTCTCGTCACCATAAACATCTAATAAATCATCTTTTATTTGAAACATTAGGCCTAAGTGTTCACTGAAACAATCTAATGTATTTAAAGTTTCATCATTTACATTGGCAATATCCGCAGCACTTAAAATAGAAAATTTTAAAAGAGCTCCAGTTTTTGCCTTATGAATTTGCTCTAGAGTATGTAATTCTATTGGAGTATTCTCACTATCCATATCTAAGGTTTGGCCACCGACCATGCCGAGATTGCCACTATCATGTGCTAGTCTTGAAATAACTTTTACTTTTGTTTCAGCTTCTAAGTTTTTATCATTTGCAATTAGTTCAAATGCTTTTGTTAGTAAGGCATCTCCCGCTAAAATCGCTTTCCATTCTCCGTACACTTTATGATTTGTTAATTTTCCTCTTCTAAAATCATCATTGTCCATTGCAGGCAAATCATCATGTATAAGTGAATAAGTATGAATCATTTCTAATGCCAGTGCGGTTTGTAACCCTTTTTTATAATTTTCATTTAACACTTCTAAAGTGAGTAATACAAGCACTGGACGAATTCTTTTACCACCAGCATCAAGTGAATATTGCATACTTTCCTCTAGTTTAGTATTTAATGGAGACGATTTTATAATACCGTCAAGATTATTATTTATAATTTCAATCAATTCATTCATTGATTTCTTCAACATCATCTTCATCCTTTGTTTCTTCTTTGATTAATTGATTTACTTTATTTTCAGCATCTTTCAAAGTTTTGTCACAAGCAGATGATAATTTCATACCACGTTGATATAAATCAAGAGATTCTTCTAATGAAACAGTTTCATTATCTAACTTTTGAACTATACTTTCTAATTCTTTCATCATTTCTTCAAAACTTTGTTGTTCTTTACTCATCTTCACACCTTACTTTCTTAACTATAGCATCTATATTACCGTCTTTCATTGATAATGTGATTTCATCTTGTTCATTTAAATCGTGTGTGCTTGTAATGACTTTATTATCCTTATTAACAATTGAATATCCTCTTAACATTGTATTAGTTGGACTAAGTTGATTTAATTGCTCAATTTTATTTTTTAAATTAGCTTTATTATGATTAATTAAGTTATATGTTAAATTTATTAATCTATTTTCATTATTACGGCTCATTTTTTGATATTGTACAATTAAATCATTTAATCTTCTTATATTAAAATGTTGACGCAATACAGTGATATTGTTTCTATTTTTTTCAATATTTAACGTTAAACGTTGTGTTAGTTTTTTCTCTAAATCGTCTCTTCGTTGAATCTGTTGATCATATAATAATGTAGGTTGCTTAAATTTATAATATGATGACAAATAATCTAATTGTTTATGTTGTTTTTCTACTAGTTGTTTAATACTTTTAGTAAGAGAAAATCGATACTGATGTATTTGTTGAATGAGTTCGTACTGATCTGGTGTAGCGATAACAGCAGCTTGAGTAGGTGTTGCTGCTCTCATATCTGCTACAAAATCACTAAGAGTAAAATCAGTTTCATGTCCTACAGCTGAGATAATTGGTGTATGACACTCATATATAGCTCGAACAACTTCTTCTTCATTGAAATTCCATAAATCTTCAATAGAGCCGCCTCCACGGCCTAAAATGATGGTATCTACTCCTAAAGTATCTGCATACTTAATTTTTTCAATAATGTCATTTTTAGCATTAATACCTTGCACTAATGTACTAATTGATATTTTTTCTACTAGAGGGTATCTACTATCTATGGTAGTGTGAATATCTCTGATTGCTGCTCCAGTATCAGCTGTAAGAATAGCAATTTTTTTAGGAAATCTAGGGATTGCTTTTTTATGATTTTGATTAAAAATTCCCTGCTTATTTAGTTTTTCTTTTAATTGCTCTAGCTTTTGGTATAAATTTCCTATACCATCAATTTCCATTTTATTAACATAAATTTGATAATTTCCTCTACGTTCATAAACTGAAACTCGAGCTTCTAATAAAACTTCGTCTCCTTCTTTAGGATCAAATGTTAGTTTAGAAGCATTTCCCTTAAACATCATAGCACTTATCACACTATTTTTATCTTTCACATTAAAATAAAGATGACCACTAGAATGTTTTTTAAAGTTTGAGAGTTCACCTTTTAAGAGGATAGATTGTAAGTGGGGATCTTGATCAAATTTATGTTTAATATATTTAGTTAAAGTAGAGACACTTAAATATTCTGACATGATTCATCACTCAAATATGTTTATTTTATATTACTTAAGACACCGTTTATAAATTTATAATGACCTTCATCACTAAATTGTTTTGTTAGCTCTACTGCTTCATTAATGATGACTTTAGGGGGCGTATCACTATGAAGCAATTCAAAGGTAGCCATTCTTAAAATAATACGATCCGTTTTTAATAATCGTTGTATAGACCAGTCTTTTAATTTTGGTTCAATTGTTTGATCTAAAACTTGTTCATGATCTTTCACTCCTGTAACAAGCCAATGAATGAACTCAAAATCTAAGTCTGGATAATCGTCTTTTATAAAATTTATAGCTTCATTGATTGTTAAATCTGTATTTTTCATTTCTAGTTGAAACAATGTCTGAAATGCTTGTTTTCTTGATTCTTTACGACTCATAAGAAACTCCTTTGTATTATGGTAACTTTGATTTATTCAGCTGTAATGTGCATGATATGAATGTTAATTTCTTTGGGTTCGATAGCAGTCATTGTTTTAATGGAATTAAAAATAGAAGTCTGAATTTTACTTGCAACTTTAGCTATTTTTATTCCATGTTTAATAGAGCAATAAACATCAATATGAATACCATCATCTTTAGTATTAACTTTTAAATTTTTATTTAAATTTTTACGACTTATTTTTTCAATATTACTCTTTCTTAGTTCATAAAAATGCCCAGTCACTCCTTCAACTTCAGAAACAGCAATACTTGCTATTACTGAAATAACTTCTGGTACAATTTCTACTTTACCTAAATTAGCATGTGAATAATCTGCTACATTTACCATTGTTTTATCCTCCTATTCACTCTCAGCCATAATATTATACTTTTCTAAAAAGTTTGTATTATAATCTCCAGATTTAAAAATATCATTATTCATTAATTTAAGATGGAATGGAATTGTTGTATCTATTCCTAGAATTAAATATTCACTTAGTGCTCGAATCCCAGTCATTATTGCTTCATCTCTGGTAGGTTCATGCACAATCAATTTTGCTACCATTGAGTCATAATAAGGTGGAATCGTATAGTTTGTATAACATGCTGATTCGATTCTTACTCCGTATCCTCCTGGCGCAAGGTATTGTGTAATTTTACCTGGTGAAGGCATAAAATTTTTATAAGGATTTTCAGCATTAATTCTATATTCAATGGCATGGCCATTTATTGTAATATCATCTTGCTTATAAGGTAGCGGTTCTCCCATAGCAACTTTTAATTGCAATTTCACTAAGTCTACACCGGTTACCATTTCAGTAACTGGATGTTCTACTTGAATTCGTGTATTCATTTCCATAAAATAGAATTTATTTTCATTTAAATCATATATGAATTCTATAGTACCAGCATTTTCATAATTCACTGCTTTAGCTGCGCGAATAGCGGCTTTACCCATCTCTTTACGTTTTTCATCTGTAAGTATTGGCGAAGGTGACTCTTCTACTAATTTTTGCATACGTCTTTGAATTGTGCAGTCACGTTCGCCTAAATGAATTACATTACCGAATTGATCACCAATCACTTGAATTTCAATATGACGGAAATTTTCAATGAATTTTTCTAAGTATAATCCACCATTACCGAAAGCTGTTTGCGCTTCTTGTTGTGTCATACGGTAACCATTTTCTAAATCGTTCTCATTTCGTGCAACGCGAATTCCTTTACCTCCGCCACCAGCAGTAGCTTTAATAATAACTGGATATCCTATCTGTTTAGCCACTTTTTTAGCATCTTCAATCGAATCAATTAATCCATCACTTCCTGGTACTACAGGCACGTTAGCTGCTATCATTTCAGCTTTAGCTACATCTTTAATACCCATTTTTTGAATGGATTGATAACTTGGTCCAATAAATTTTAATTGGCAAGCTTCACAAAGTTCAGCGAAATCACCATTTTCGGCTAAAAAGCCATAACCTGGATGAATTGCATCACATCCTGTTGAAGTCGCTATAGATAGGATGTTTGGAATATTTAAATATGAATCTTTAGACTGAGTTGGACCGACACAATATGCTTCATCAGCGATTTGAGTATGTAATGCATCTTTATCTCCCTCAGAATATATAGCAACAGTTTGAATACCTAAATCATGACAAGCTCTAATAATTCTAACTGCAATCTCACCACGATTTGCGATTAATACTTTTTTCATTATTTCACCTTAAATAACGGCTGGCCATACTCTACCATTTGTCCGTCTTCCACTAAAATTTCAACGATTTCTCCTGTGACTTCTGCTTGAATTTCATTAAATAATTTCATGGCTTCTAAGATACATACAGTTGAATCATTAGTGACTTTATCCCCAACTTGTACATAAGCTTCCTCTTCAGGTGATGGAGATTTATAAAAAGTCCCTACCATCGGGGCATTAATTGTTTCGTAGTTTGACATTTCATTTTCTTGGTTTACTTCACTAGTTTGAGACATTTCATTTGCCATTGGTGTTTGTACAGATGGTTGAGATGCCATCACTGTTGGTTGTTGTGAATATTGAGGCGTAATAATTTCAGTTTCTTTTTGTTTTTTTAAATTAACTACGCTACCTTTATTATCTTCTATATTAATTTCAGTTAAACTTGATTCATCAAGAATTTGAATTAATTCTTTAATTTCTTTAAAGTTCATAATTTAATGACTCCTCGACTTAGTTTTCATCTACCCATCTATTTTACTTGAGTGTGAAAATCAATTCAAGCGTGTTCATTTAACTGAGATCTAACTTATGATTAAAAAAGTATATAAGTAATTATAATATAGTAAATTTATATTAAAACTTAGATACTAAAATATTGATTATTCTTTTTCATTATTTATATAAAAACAGGTTAATCCATAATTAAATATGCATTAACCTGTTTTAATTTAAATTTTTAAAATTATTAATTATGCTCTTGAAATGTAACTACCATCGCTTGTATTAATAACTAACACATCGCCTTCGTTAACGAATAATGGTACATTTAAAGTATAACCGGTTTCAACTGTAGCAGATTTTGTAGCACCAGTTGCAGTATCACCTTTAATACCTGGCTCTGTTTCAGTAACTTCAAGTTCAACAGTTTTTGGTAATTCAATACCAATCGTTTCACCTTCATATGACTGAATTTGAACTTCCATATTCGCTTTTAAATATTTTAATTCATCTTTTAAGTAATCGCCAGATAATTCTGTTTGATCAAATGTTTCATTATCCATGAAGACATGAGTATCTCCATCAGCATATAAATATTGCATACGACGATTTTCAATCATCGCTTGTTCTACTTTTTCACCAGCTCGGAAAGTTTTTTCTTGAATAGCGCCTGTTCTTAAATTACGTAATTTAGAACGAACAAAAGCAGAACCTTTACCTGGTTTTACGTGTTGGAAATCAATTACTTTCCAAATTCCATTATCTACTGAAATAGTTAAACCTGTTTTAAAATCATTAACCGAAATCATTCAGTTTCCTCCTCAATTATACGCTTACTATAAAATAATAAGGTCTTTTGTGCATTTAGTAAAGACTTCACACCCATTTTCAGTAATTAAAATGTCATCTTCTATACGCACTCCACCAAGACCATCTACATAAATACCTGGTTCAATAGTAACACAATTATTAACTTGAACTGTATCATTAGTATTTTTAGATAATACTGGACCTTCATGAATATCCAAACCAATACCATGACCTAAAGAATGACCAAATTCATTACCATAACCATGTGCTTTAATATAATCTCTAGATAATGCATCAACTTCCTTAGTTGTCATACCTGGCTTGATTTCTTCAATTGCCTTTATTTGAGATTGAAGCACGATATTATAGATTTCTTTCAATTTTTTATCAGGTTCACCAATCGCAAATGTTCTAGTAATATCTGAACAGTATCCTCTATAATATGCACCAAAGTCAAGAGTAATCATGTCACCTTTTTCGATTACTTTATCACTAGCAACTCCATGAGGCAAAGCCCCTCTATAACCAGAAGCAACGATTGTATCAAATGATGGACCATCAGCGCCTAGTTCTAACATTTTACTTTCAAGCAATGCTTTTAACTCTCTTTCAGTCATTCCAACTTTTGCAATATTTAAAATGTAGTTATAAGTATCATCCACGATCTTAGCCGCATATTTTATTTTAGCGATTTCTTCAGGTGATTTAATTTCTCTAATTTTTTCAATGGCATTGCCTATACTTACGTACTTCGTATCAATTTGGCTTAATTCTTGAAACGTATCATAGCTAACTAAATGACCTTCAAAACCTACTGTTTTATACTGCTTGTTTTTTATAATTTCTTTTATCTCATCATTAATCCCACTACGTCGATTTACAATTTCAAAGTGAGTGGCTTGATTTGTGGCTTGTTCAATATAACGGAAATCTGTAATCAACTTATTTTCATTATTAGAAATGATTAAAGCGCCACTTGTTCCAGTGAAATCAGAAATATAACGTCTATTATAGTCAGATAATATAACAAGAGCATCAAGATTTTCACTTTTTAATATATGACGAACTTTAGCTAATTTATCCATTTAACCCACTCCTTGTATAACGTTTGTACATTTTTATTATATACATTAAAATAATAACATACTTAAAATATTAAAGATATTTTGATTTAGGGAGATTTACATGAAAAGATTATTAACGATTTTAGGAGCTTCTTTGTTTTTGGTTGGCTGTGGCTCTCAAAATTTAGGACCTTTAGAAGATAAAACAACCAATTTAAGAGATGAGAATCATAATTTAAAATTAAAAATTCAACAACTAAATCAAGATATAAATAATCAAAAATCTCAGTTAGAAGCATTAAATAAAGATAAAAAGAATGTATCTAAAACTGTTGATAATAATAATGAAGCTAATTTTTTACAAGCTTCTTCAAATTATTATCAAGATATTGCTAAGATTATCGATAAATTTAATCAACTTGATTTAAATAAAACTAAAAAAGATGATAAAAATCAAAATCTTGAAAAGCTAAATTCATTATCAAATGATATAGATGATGCCTACAGCAAATATAAAAGTGATACAGATAAAAGTAATATATCAAATGATAATACTAACGAAGATAAAACTATTAAACAAATAAACAAAAATCTTCAATCTGCTTTTAAAGATATTAAAAATGGCTATGAATCTAACAATAAAAAGAAAATAAATCAAGGTAAGATGAAGTTATCACAAATTAATGTTTCTAGTAGTTCATAAAATAGGAGTTTTTTAGTTGAAAAATATTATATTTTATTTCGTTTTAATTATAGCAGCTATAGGTTTACTGCTAAATCTAAATATTTTTGTAATGTCGTTCATGAAAACAATTTTCACACTTATAATGATTGCTCTTATTATTTACTTTATCTATTATTTCTTCTTCCTTACAGAAGATCAGAGAAAATATCGAAGAGCAGTCCGAAAATATAAAAAAAGACAAAGAAAATAAAAACAAGGAGGTTCAAGAGTATTAGTACTCTTAAGCCTCCTTGTTTTATATCTATTTTTTATATAACCACTCTTCTGAACGATATTTTTCTTCAAGAACTTTTACTTCGGCTAATTGATTTTCAGTTAGAGATAGTGGTTTAAATTCGATATTTAAACCTTTTTTAAATCCTTCTTCAAATGCTTTTTCCATTTCTTCAATAGAGATGTGTCTATCTGATATATCATTTATTGCTACAGCTTTATCTACAAAAGCTTTTTTCATTTTTTCTTTCAAGCGATCATTCTTAAAAATAAACATATCAAATAATTCGTCTACATCTACATCTTGAAGTAGTGACCCATGTTGAAGAATAACACCCTTTTGACGTGTTTGTGCACTACCTGCAATTTTACGTCCTTCAACGACCAATTCATACCAACTTGGGGCATCAAAGCAAACGGCACTTCTTGGTTGTTTTAATTTTTCTCTCTCTTCTTTAGAACGTGGAATAGCAAAATAAGCATCAAATCCTAATAATTTAAAGCCTTCTAAAAGTCCTTCTGAAATGACACGGTAGGCTTCAGTAATTGTAGAAGGCATATTTGGATGAGATTCAGGTACGATAACACTATATGTTAATTCTTTGTCATGTAGAACGCCTCTACCACCAGTTTGACGGCGAACTAAACCAAATCCTTTTTCTTTCACTTTATCGATATCAATTTCTTTTTTTAATCTTTGAAAATAACCTACAGATAAGGTAGCAGGATTCCAAGTATAAAATCTAACTACAGGATCAATTTCCCCTCTTGAAACAAAATTTAATAAGGCTTCATCCATCGCCATATTATAATAAGGATCATGGCTTCCAGTATTGATAAAATTCCATGTTTCAGTCATATAAAAAACTCCAATCACAACTTAATTTATATAAATTCAACGTTAATGTTACTTTAGAATGTATTAGAAATATGAAACAATAAAAAATTTTTGATAAATTGAGCTAACACCTTTATAATTAATAATAACGGTTAATTAGGGAGGATGCAATATGAATGTATCTTTGATTATAGCATTAATAATTATAGTTTTAATAATCCTTTACATGGTTGGAAATTTCTTTCTTAATCGACGAGCTGTAACTGAACTAGATCAAAACGAATTTCATAAAGGTTTAAGAAAAGCTCAAGTCATTGATGTACGTGAAAAAGTTGATTATGATTATGGTCATATTAATGGTGCTCGCAATATTCCAATATCTATGTTTAGACAAAGATTTCAAGGTTTACGTAAAGATCAACCTGTATATCTTTGTGATGCAAATGGTATTGCCAGTTATCGTGCTGCTCGCATTTTGAAAAAAAATGGATATAAAGATTTATACATGCTTAAAGGCGGCTATAAAAAATGGACTGGTAAAATTAAAACTAAAAAATAATTATCAGAAATAAAACTCTCAAGAAATTTCTTGAGAGTTTTATTATTTCTGATAATTAAATCATTCATTAAATTATTTACAATATTAAAGTTTTTCTTGATGTAAATCTTCAAATTTAAGAATTGGTTTACGGGCTGCAGTTGTTTCATCCAATCTATCAATGATAGTTGTATGAGGTGCTTCTAATACTTTATCAGGATCACTTTCAACTTCATCTGCAATTTGAAGCATTGCATCAATGAAGTAGTCTAAAGTTTCTTTAGATTCAGTTTCAGTTGGTTCAATCATCATACCTTCTTCCACATTTAGCGGGAAGTAAATTGTTGGTGGATGTACGCCAAAATCTAGTAAACGTTTTGCCATATCTAGAGTACGGACACCATATTCTTTTTGTTTAGATCCACTTAAGACAAATTCATGTTTACAATATTGTTCATAAGGGATTTCATAACGATCTTTTAATCGAGCTTTAATGTAGTTCGCATTTAAGACAGCTGCTTCAGACACTTCTTTTAATCCTTGTGCACCCATTGTTCTAATATACGTATAAGCTCTTAAATAAATACCAAAGTTACCATAAAATGGTTTTACTCGACCGATTGAATTTTCAATATCATTATCATATTTAAATGTATCACCGTCTTTAATCACCATTGGTTTTGGTAAATAACTTGCTAATTCTTTTTTTACGCCGACTGGGCCTGAACCAGGGCCACCACCGCCATGAGGACCTGTGAATGTTTTATGCAAGTTTAGGTGCACAGCATCAAATCCCATGTCTCCAGGACGAACTTTATCCATAATAGCATTTAAGTTTGCTCCATCGTAATAGAGTAACCCGCCTGCTTCATGAACAATTTCACGGATGTCCATAATATTTTTCTCAAAGATACCTAAAGTATTTGGGTTAGTTAGCATAATAGCAGCAGTATTTTCATTAACGACACGCTTTAAGTCTTCGATATCAACTTCACCGCGTTCATTAGATTTAACAGTTACTGATTTAAATCCGGCAAATGAAGCTGATGCAGGGTTTGTACCATGTGCAGAGTCTGGAACAATAACTTCATTACGATGTCCCTCACCATTTTTTATATGATATGCTTTAAAAATCATTAAAGCTGTCCACTCACCATGAGCACCTGCTGCTGGTTGTAGAGTTACTTCATCCATACCTGTAATTTCTTTTAGTTCTTCTTGTAAACTATAAATAATTTCTAATGAACCTTGAATTTGTTCTTCCTCTTGTAATGGATGAGATTCTGCAAATCCAGAAATACGAGCAACTTTTTCGTTAATTTTTGGATTATATTTCATAGTACAAGAACCTAAGGGATAAAATCCAGAATCTACCCCAAAGTTTTTATTCGAAAGTTCCGTGTAATGACGTACTAAATCTAATTCTGCCACCTCAGGAAACTCTGCTTTATTTTTACGAATAAATTTATCATCTAAAATACTTTCAACAGAGTCTGTTTTAATATCACTTTGTGGTAAAGAATATGCATATCTACCTTCTCTAGATCTTTCAAAAATTAATGGACTAGATTTACTTACTACCATTTAGCTCACCAGCTTTCTCAACAAATGTATCAATCTCTTCTTTCGTTCTTAATTCAGTAACAGCAATTAACATATGATTGTCAAAGTCTGATGAAGCTTCACCTAAGTCAAAGCCTCCGATGAAACCATGTTCTGCTAATTTTTTATTTACATCTTTGATAGGTTGATCAAACTTAACAACAAATTCATTAAAAGATGTACCATCTAGGACTTCAAAACCGTTGTTTTTAAATTGATTTTTAGCATAATTAGCATGTTCTAAGTTTTGAACCGCAATATCATAAATACCTTGTTTACCAAGAGCTGACATAGCAATTGAGGATGCTAAAGCATTCAATGCTTGATTTGAACAAATATTTGATGTGGCTTTATCACGACGAATATGTTGTTCACGAGCTTGTAAAGTAAGAACAAACCCTCTATTACCTTCATCATCTTGCGTTTGTCCTACTAATCTGCCAGGAACTTTACGCATTAACTTTTTAGTAGTAGCAAAGTAACCACAATGAGGACCGCCAAATTGAGTAGGAATACCAAATGGTTGTGTATCACCAACAACAATATCTGCTCCAAATTGGCCTGGAGGTGTTAAAACGCCTAATGCTAATGGGTTAGAATAAACAATGAATAACGCTTTTTTATTTTCAATATAAGAATGAATTTTTTCTAAATCTTCAATTGATCCATAGAAGTTAGGATATTGTACAGCAACTGCTGCAGTATCATCATCAATTGCTTGTTCTAATTTTTCTAGGTCAGTAATCGTTCCATTTAAATCAACTTCAACAATTTCAAATTCTTTTCTTACTTTAATATACGTTTTTAATACTTGTAGAGCCTGATAATGGAGACCTTTAGATACTACAATTTTGTTCTTTTTAGTATGATTAAAAGCTAATATACAAGCTTCGGCAAAGCTAGTTATGCCATCATACATAGACGAATTTGCGACATCCATTTGAGTAAGTTCACAAATTAATGTTTGGAATTCAAAAATTGCTTGTAGTTCACCTTGAGAAATTTCAGGTTGATAAGGTGTATAAGCAGTATAAAATTCAGAACGAGAAATCATGGCGTCTACTACTGCAGGTGTGTAATGATCATATACTCCTGCACCTAAAAAACTCACATGTGTTTCTTTAGTAATATTTTTATTTGCAATAGTATTCAATCTTCTTAAAAGTGAAGTTTCAGCTTCTGCACTATCTATATTCAAATCTCTATTAAGTAAAATATCTTTCGGAATATCTCCAAAGAGATCGGTAATTGAATTTGCTCCAATTGTTTCTAACATTTCTTTTTTATCTTTATCAGTTAATGGTATATAACGATGACTCACACTGCACACCCCTTAGTTATTTTTCGATTTGATTTTTCTTAACAATTTTAGCTTTTAATTGTCTTTTACGAACTTGAACTAGTAATTCTTTACCTAACTCAAATTCATCACGATCAATAATAGCCATAGCAATTGATTTTCCTGAAGAAGGTGATTGAGTTCCTGAAGTAATTTCACCTATTTCTTTTCCGTCAAGATTCATTACTGTATAACCCGTTCTTGCAATGCCTTTATCTATAAGTTCTAAACCTACAGTACGTCGTTTTGATCCATTCTCTTTTTGATCTTTTAAAACAGATTTACCAATAAATTCATCTTCAATTAAAGGTTTAGCAGCAAAAGCAATTCCACCTTCATAAGGCGTGATTGATTCAGTGAGATCTTGTCCATGAAGAGGTAAACCAGCTTCTAATCTAAGTGTATCTCTTGCACCTAAACCACAAGGTACAACGCCTTTATCAATAAAACCATTCCAAATGTCAACTGTATCATTTGAATTACAATAAATTTCAAAACCATCTTCACCTGTATATCCAGATTGAGATAAGATAACATTTTTTCCAAAAATAGTTACATTTTGTTTGAATTCAAAAGGCTTCATTTCACTTACATCAACATCAACAAGTTCACTTACTAAAGTTCTTGCTTGAGGGCCTTGAACCGCTAATTGACCATATTGTTCAGACACATTTGTTACAGTAGCATTAAATTTAGATTGATGTTTTTGAATCCATTCGAAATCCTTATCAGTATTGGCTGCATTAACAATTAATAAGTATTTGTTATCAGCAATTTTATATGTTACTAAATCATCAATAATACCACCCTCATCATTACATAAAGCTGTATATTGAGCTTTAGTTTCAGATAAATTAGTAGTATCATTTGAAAGTAAATATTGAACAAATTTACTAGCATCTTCACCTTCTATTAAAATTTCTCCCATATGACTTACATCGAACATACCTACTTTGTATCTAACTGCGTTATGTTCTTCTTTAATACTAGTAAATTGAACAGGCATAGCCCACCCACCGAATTCAACTATTTTAGCACCACTATTTACATAAGTTTCATATAATGGTGTCTTTTTTAATTCGTTTGTCATTTAAAAACCCCCTATTTTTTTATAAAAAAAGCAGAGTAGCAGAAGCTACCCTGTCTAAATAACAAATCCAGGACTGCGTAACAGTATTATCCTTTTGCCTGAGAGTTTCGTAGTTTACTTGCACCTTCGGCGATAACATGACATAATTTCAAAACAACTATAGAATCAGTTCAAGTTATTCTCTCTAATACTGATCATTCGCATGGTATATGATTTAAAATTGCTTTATATACACATTCAATTGTTTTACTACTATCTACTTTTGTGGATGCGATTTCATTATATCTTGAAACTCTCGATAAATACAAGTCTTTTAATTGTTTTTCACTTTTGTTTTTCGCATTTGGTCTATGTGGATCATTAGCAATTCTATTATAGATAATATCTATATCACAATCTAACCAAATAACTGTTTTATTTTTTAAAAGTGAGATAGAATCATCGTTTTCTATAATTCCTCCCCCCGTTGATATAATATCGTATTTACCAATACAATCATTTAAATATTTATACTCTAACTTACGAAATCCTTTTTCACCAATTTCATTAAAAATATCTGGTATTGTTTTAAATTCTTTCATTTCTATATATGTATCTAAATCAATATATGAATAGTGTAATTTTGAAGCCAAATATTTGCCAATAGTACTTTTACCAGTACCCATAAAGCCTGTTAATATAAGTGGTAAATAAGAATAAGTCATCCTAATCACCTCTCTTAAGTTTATCACTTATTATACTATCATAATATATTTGAATATTATGTATTGTTTTTAATTTTATACTATATTGAGCAGAATAAGTAGATATAATTATCAAATATATACTAAGAATAAATAATGTATAGCTACTTATATATCCTTTCATTTTATAAAAATAAGTTTTTTTCATAGTAGTCGTTTTTATCACCTATTTTTAGATTTAATTTTATGATGTTAGAAGGTAAAATTTGAAATTCTGCATTGATAACATTATTTAGTAAAACGATATTGCCATTCCCATTAATTTTGTAAAATAGTTTGTTGTTTTTAAATTCTATATAATCTTTAGACGATTCATTATCAATGATAATTGTATGTTTATCCTTAATTATAAGGGCATGATGCTTTTTCGAAATAATTTGTGTTATATTTGTCTGAAAAAAAGCATATTCTGTTTGATAACTATTATATGACTCGTATAAATAGGAATGAGTCAATTTAATTAATTGAGGAAAAAATGTTAACATCATTGTTGCTAAAAATAATGAAACTAACATTTCTATTAAAGTGAATGATTTTAATTTAATATTTAATGCATGATTCGATTTCAGTTTCTTTGTGAAGTCCACATATTTTATTGGAATAAAGTTTAATATGATAATCACCTAAAATTATACCCTTTGAAATGGTTTTTTTATCATAATGGTTGATACTACTCATTATGGTTTGTTTAATTTCAATAATTTGGTATTCTCTTTTTAATGTATGATTTAAACTGATTAGTATTGGAATTAAAGTAAAAACTATAATAGTGAATATATACAAGCTAAATAAACTATCGATGAGTAACACTGCTTTAAATTTTAAAATATCTAATTCTTCCTTTTTCAATATTAATAATCAACTTATATTGATGTTGATTCATTTTCAATATTAAAGAGCCAAACTGATTTATTCTTCCTTCTTTATTAAAAGTAATTTTCTCTAAATTTTTAACTTCAACTATTTTTCCATCTTCAATATTGTAGTTGTACCGCCCACCATGTGCTTCTATTACTTTTATAATTGAGGAATGTTTTGGAATTAACAATGTAATAGATTGATGATCACGCATCGCTTTAGATTTAAAATATTCTAATTGATTAACAAATTGTGTTGCTTTTATATCGTCTGACAAAGAAATATTGTTAAATACATTTACCCTTAAAGTTGCATTAAGTAAGATTGTTAAAATCAAAATAATTAACAGGCTCTCTATAAAAGTGAATGCTTTAATATTCTTACTCTGCAACTGCTTCTCCATTTTTAATACTGATAGTTTCTCCAGACTTACAAGATGATTGCCCTTGTTTTATAAACCCTTCAGTTATTAAGTCCTCAATAGAATTAGGAACTCTATTATGTTTTAAAGTATAAGCTTCAATTTGACTATTGACCATTTTCACTTGTGCTTCACATCCTGTTGATTGAATATGTGCCATTTGTTTAGCTATATTTGGAATAATAAGAATGAGTAAAACACTAATTATTAATAGTACAAGTAACATCTCAATTAAAGTAAAAGCTTTTAATTTATTTTTGAATTTTTTCATAAAAAACCTCCATTTTACTTTACTTAATATTTTGCATAAGTTGGAACATGGGTAACATGATCACTAGATACAAGCTGACTATAAAGGCTCCTAAGAATATAAATACGATAGGTTGGATAATTTTTGACTGTTTTAAAGCTGTTTGTTGGAGTCTTTGAATTAATATTTGACAATACATTTTCAACTCAATATCTAATTTATTATTTTTCTCACCTTGTTTAATAAACTGTATTAAGTCATATTGATAACATGGTATTTTAATCAAAATATTAGGTAAATTAATGCCTCTATTTAGTTCATTTTGAATAACGATACCAATATAATTCAAAAATGAATTGTTTTGTAGATGAATGTACATATCCACGACTTGTTGAATACTAATGCCATTTTTATAAAATAAAGCTAAATCATTAGCAAGTTGATATGTTTTTATAGTCGAATAATAAAAACGTACAATTGGTATGTAAGAAATGAATGTAAGTTTTTTGGAAATATCTAATTTATTAAGAAAGATAAATATAATGATGGATAAAGTTAGTAAAGTAAAAAAAACAAAAAGAAAAATTTGCGGTAAATGACTAATTAAATATGTAATAATAGTTTGTGATAAATTGAGTTTAACATCCATCATTGAATACAGATGTTCAAATTGAGGTAAAACTGTATAATTTAATATACTTAACATAGTTATAAATATTGCAATCAAAATAATGGGATATTGAATAGCTTTTAATATTCGTTGTTTAGCTTGAAGATTTGTTTTTAAATAATACATTGCTTCCTCTATTGCTTCATTTATATTCCCATATTTCTGCGCAAATTGAATTTGAGTGATAATAGATTTAGGATAGCCTATTAATTCTAATATTTGATCGCATTCTCCTCCCGATTTTATTATTTTAACTATCTTATTTGCTATATCTTTATTTTTATAATTAAAATACAAATTTATAAAATTAAAACATTCTAATAATGTAAATCCACTTTTAAGTAAGTTATTCAAATTATTTAGAAGTATAATTTGTTGGTTTTCGCTAAGAACTTTAGAATGTTTGTTAAATATATTTTTCAACCACATCTTCACATATAAGACCTTCTTTCGATAGCGATAACAATTTTTCTTTTAAATTATTAAATGTCTTAGGAAGTGTATGGTTATGTTCAAAAAAATATTGAATTTGATTATTTGTAATAGACTCACAAACAAGCTTTCTTTGATTTAAAGTAGTTGTAACTAATCTTTGATTTGAAATGACATTTATTGCTTGTGAAATTTCTTGAACACTAATCCCCATCTCTAACAATCTGAGTATTGCGCCCTTACAATTGCTTGAATGCATAGTAGTGAGCACTAAATGACCACTTAAACTTGCTTGAATAACACATTTTGCCACTTCAGCATCTCTAATTTCACCAATTAAAATAACATCTGGATCACATCTTAATATTGCTTTAAATGAACTAACATAATCTATACCGGCTTTATGATTTACTGACACTTGTGTTATGCCTTTTAGTAATTGTTCAACAGGATTTTCGATTGTAATAACATTTAAATTTAATTCTTGAAAAGCATAGAGTACTAATTGATACATCAAAGTACTTTTACCTGAACCTGTTGGACCAGTAAGTAAAATGAGACCTTGCTTTTTATTCATTAGAGGTTTAAAGTCATTAAAGTCCTTATATTCTCTTTTAGAAGTGAAATATTGAGGGATAAGTCTGATAACACAACTTTCTACTCCTAATGACAAAGGTAAAGTAGAAATTCTTAAATAAAATATTGATTTAGCATGATAAGTATATCTACCACTTTGAGCTATTTGATGTGTTGATACATCTAAATTTGCTTTAAATTTCATATAAATTAATAATTTTTCATAAATGTCATTACTAAACATTTCATATGTCTCTAACATATCATTCACTCTGAATTTAATATGTACTTTATCCTCTGAAGGAATAAAGTGTACGTCACTTGCATTTTTTGAAATTGCTTTATTAATTATTTCTTGAAATAATAATTTCAAAAAAACACCTCCTACATATATAAACGTAAGAGGTGTTTAAATTACTTTTTTTATTGTCCATCTAAATATGGATTGAGTTGTTCGTCATCTACCGTAGTGTATTGACCATGACCTGGGAATAAAGGCAAATCTCCGTCTAATTCAAATAATTTGTCCTTAATTGAGTCTACTAATGTTTCATAGTCTCCTCTATATAAGTCTGTTCTTCCAATACCGTTATTAAATAATGTATCTCCTACTACTGCAAAATCGTCAAAAACGTAAGTTAAACTTCCTGGCGAATGACCTGGTGTATGAAGAACATTGAATTTAAATTCATCGATTGTAAAATTACCTTCATCTAAAGCAATTGGTTGAGCTTTACTAGTAGTGAGTGGCATACCATATTGTTTAAATTTTGAAGAACCATTTTTTTCAGGATCAGTTAAGAAAGAAAATTCTTCTTTATGCATATAAACAGGTACATCATATTTGGATAATACATCGTCTAAAGCACCAATATGATCAAAATGAGCGTGTGTAAGTAGTATTGCTTTTAAAGGTTTATTGATTTGATTTAATTTCTTAAATATTTTATCAGATTCTCCAGCAGGGTCAACTAATAATACACTGTTATCACTTTCTATAAAATACGCGTTTGTATCAACTAATCCTAAAGATAAATTAGAAATTCTCATATTATTCACCTTGTTTATCTAAATGTTTTTGAACAGATTTTAATTTATCATTCATTTTACGAGACTTATCTCTTCTATCATCAATACGGATATTTGTACATACTCTATCTAATCCTTTATCAAATGGTAATTCGTGAATTGCTTGAACTACTTCAAATAAATCTTTAAGATCACCTTCGATAAGCGTATTCATAGGGGTTAATTGATAGTCAATTTTACCTTGCTTTTTAAATGCTTCTAGTTTCGTTTGGATTTCTGCAATATATTTACTAACACTAGGACCTTCCGTTCCGACAGGTATAACAACTACATCAACAATAGCCATTATTTAACACCATCCTTTTCAATTATATATGTTTTTATTAGTCCAGCAGCACCAGTGATACCAGCATCATTTCCAAGTTTTGCTTGGACAATTTCAGTATCTTTTTGAGCAGGAGTAAATGTTAAATTATGATATTCTGTTTTAATATTTTCAATCAATATTAATCCAGCTGTAGACATTCCTCCACCTAAAACAATATATTTAGGATTGCTTGTAGCACTAATTATACTACATAAATAAGCGATATGATTTGCGACCTTCTCTGTTATAAATATACAGAATTGATCTCCTGCTTTTGCTGCATCAAATACAGCTTTAGCAGTTACTTTATTCTCTTTTATAAGTGATAAAAGAGATGATTTAAAAGTAAGTTTAGGATAATAAAAATTGACTAAATTAACCACTCCAGTAGCTGAAGCAACAGTTTCAATACATCCTGATTTGCCACAGTTACAATTAAAACGTTGATCAAAATCAGTTCTAATATGACCTATTTCCGCACCTGAACCATTATGACCATGTACAATTTCACCATTTGAAATGATGCCTCCACCAAGACCAGTACCAAGTGTAATAGCAACTACATCATTTGCACCTTGACCAGCACCTTTATGCTTTTCACCCAGTGCAGCTACATTTGCATCATTATCAACATATACAGGACAATCTATAAATTCACTAAAAATCTCTCTCACATTTACATTTCCAGGCCAATGTAAATTAACAGCTCCATGTACGATTCCCGTTTCAAAATCAACAGGACCGGGAACTCCTATACCAACTCCGATAACATTTTGAATATCAAAATGATAAGATTCAGTTGCTTCTTTAAAAGAATCAAAGACTTGCTTTAATAATGTTCGACCTGTATGGTCTGAAGTATCGGTTTCAATAGACCATTTATGTAATCGTTCTAATTTCGTATCAAAGATACCTAGTTTACATGTTGTTCCACCTATATCAGCTGCTAAAATAATATTTTTCATTTATGCTCATTCCTTCTTTGATTAATTATTAAAATACATTTTAGATATTCTTCATTTGTTAAAAGATCAAAATTGTAAAGAGAACGTATTTCTTGTTGCATCATTTCATACATATCTTCTTTATCTTTAAAATATATAATAAAACCATAACGTTTCAAAAGTTGCAAGACATCATAAAAATTGTTAATTTTTCGATTCATTACTATCTTTCAATTCTTTTTCTAAATTTTTATAGCTTTGGTTATTGGCATCAATTTTCAAAGCTTTTTTTATATATTTTAAAGATTTATCGTTATCATTTAATGCTCTATTAGCTATGGATAATTCATAGTTTAATAATGCAGAGTTAGGATGACTTCTTAGGCCTCTTTCCCAATCAGCCATTGCTTCTGCTTTAGAACTTTTAGTAGCAGTTATTAAACCTTTTAAGTAATATGTTTCATCATCATCGTATCCTTTATTGATTGTATGTTCAACAATTGATAAAGCATCATCATAATTATAGGATATCATTTCGTCTTTAATAAGTTTATCGTAAATATTTTCTTCTTTAATTGAAAATATTCTAATTTGTAATAAAACAAAAAGTACTAATAATAAAATTAAAAATAACCAAAATAAATTACGATTCTCATGAAAATAATAGCCTATTAATGTAATAAGGATACCACCTATGAAACCACCTAAATGAGCCATTAAATTAATATTCGACATAAATAGCGAGACAAAAATCAATATTAATACAACAACTAACAATTGTATTATCATTTTCTTATTAAAAGTCTTACTTAAGTACATCATCGTTAAAATAGCCCCTATAAGACCAAAAATGGCTCCACTTGCACCAACAGATATTGTACTTATATTAAAGGATAACGAAGCAAAGTTTCCAAATAATCCAGAAATTAAATAGATACCTAACATTTTATATGGACCAACGATCGTCTCTACAATTTTACCAAAAATGAATAAAGATAGCATATTCATTAAAATATGTTCAAAATTAAAATGTAAAAACATCGAGGTAATAAGACGGTACCACTCTCCGTGCACTACATTGAAGTGTACTAACCCCCCAACATCTAGTAGCTTAATATCTGAAAAATGATTTAGATAAATCTTCATATATAACCATACTAGGACGTTTATAGCTATAAGTGTATAAGTCATTGGTGAAAACATCATCATATACTTATCAACAAGGTTCGTATTAAGTACACGTTTTTTATAATCCAACGATGATTTTTTATCTTTTTTATTAATACGTTTTTTTAAAATAAAATTAGGCATTATATTTTCTAAGTCTTTTTCATTAGTGATACTATGATAAATCAACTTAGTAGGATGCATTTCATCGAAATTATCAATATTCAGCGATGTTTCTAAAAAGTAGAAGAACTCAACTTTTTTAATTTTAAATCCTAACTTTTTTTGTAAATTCTCTTTATGATCATTTATTTTAGATTTGTCGAAGCGTATCTCTTGAGTTGAACTCACTTCTTTTCTAAATACAATAAGTTCTTTTTTTTTCTTATTGGATAACCAAATTTCATTTGTATTTTTATCTGTGTGTTCTAATTTATAGTTAAAATATTTGATCCAATAATAAATTGATTTCCAATATAGTTTATCAATATTCATTAATTCCTCCCAAATTTAGTGTTACATATAATTAAATTATCTACAGGTTGATCATGTTTTTCCACATCGAAATCTGATATTTGGAAGTCATATATAAGACTAATTGAGTTAATATCGTGTTGATTTAGAAATTTATCATAGTAACCTCCTCCGTATCCTATACGAAAACCATTTGTTTGAAAAGCTACTCCAGGTACAATAAGTAAATCCATGTCATTACTAATAGATGTATCTTCATTAACATAATTAATGCCTTTATCATCGGTAGTTATTGATGACAAATCTAATAGTTGTTTAAAGTTCATATTACGACTTCTGTAATCTGTATCGGGCACAAAAATTTGTTTTCCATTATCTAAAGCGAAATTAATGATATTGTATGTATTAATTTCATGTGGCATAGACAAAAAAATACCGATACGATGTGCTTTTTTGAATTTTTCGTTTTCAATTAATTGTTTCATTAACCAAATATCAGCTTTATGCTTACTTTTTTTATCAAAGTCTTTCATTTGTGATAAAATATTTTTTCTAATTTGTTTTTTACCCATTCTTTCTCCCATCCTTTAATATATATTATAACGTTATTATATAGTGATGTCATTTGTGATAATTCAAATTATTTTAAGTTAAAAACTTATATTAATTTATATAAAATAAATATAGTTGTTAATTATATATTTAGGATTATTAATAGTTGAATGAGCGACTAAAGTAAAAAAGGTTGGAACAAAATTGTTCCAACCTTTTTTACTTTTAATATTATTTAGTTTCACGATGTAGAGTTTGTTTGTTATCACGTGAACAATATTTTTTCATTTCAATACGTTCAGGATTATTTCTTTTATTTTTAGTAGTAATGTAGTTTCTGTCACCACATTCAGTACAAGCTAATGTTACGTTTACGCGCATGATTATACCTCCTTACCTTTTCTAAATACGACTTTATTATCATACCACTTAGACGATTAATTGAAAAGTATTAATTTTTACTAGTGTTAAGTTGAAAAGCATCTTATCAACGGTTATTCAAATTATTTTTCATTTTTAAAGTAGTAATTAATGATATCTCTTCCTAAATCTCCCCCATTTAACCATGGTGGTGGAACAGGTTGATTAGTATATACGATAGAAAAAGCTAATTTAGGATCTTTAACAGGCGCATAACCTATATATGTTGAGTTAACTCTAGGTTGTCCATTTTGATAAACTTCAGCAGTACCAGTTTTACCAGCTGATGGAACAACAGTTTTATGGAAGCTTGCATAGCCTGTACCATCTTTTTCATTGAAAGCCATCTTGAATCCTTGTTTTACTTCATCTATCTCATCTTGAGAATTATTGACTTTATTTAGTGTATTACCTTTAATTTTATCTTTTACAGGTCCTACTTGATCACTATTTGTTGCTTCATGTATAGCTAAACCAATGTGTGGTTGTACTCTGTAACCATTATTTGCAATTGTAGATATATATTGTGAAAGTTGAATAGGTGTATAAGTATCATACTGACCTATTGATAAATCTAAATAATTACCTGGATTATTAGTTAATGGTTCAATTTGACCAATTGTTTCATTAGGTAAATCGATACCTGTTTTAACACCTAATCCTACTTGATTTAGACCTTTTCTTAGTTTTTGACCAGCTTCTTCAATATTATTAGGTAAATTCATACCACTTGAGTAAGGATCACCAGCTAGTCTTAAAGCAGTTTTAAACATATATACGTTTGAAGAATGCATTAATGCTTCTTTGTCGTTAATTAGAACTTTGCCATTTTGGTTAAAATAAGAACGTTTAGTTAGTCCGCCTCTAAAGTGTAAAGGTTCATCAATCATTTCTTCACCGACTTTGATAGTATGATTTTGATAACCAGTTAATAAGGTTGCTCCTTTAACAGAAGAACCGACTGCAAATTGGCCAGTAAAATTACCTAAATCATAATCTAGCAGTTCCCCATTTTTATCAATTTGTCTTCCAGCCATTGCAAGAATATCACCATTTTTAGGATTTTGAACAACTACAAGAGCATTGTCCATATTGGTTGCTCCTTGACTACGCAGTGTTTTTATTTCGTTTTCTAATAGAGACTCAACTTTTTTCTGTAAATCAATGTCAATGGTTAGTTGTAAATCATTTCCGCGTGACCCAGGGTTAATCACTTTAGAACTAATAACTTTACCAGATTTATCAGTAGTGTATTTCAGCTGTTTCTTTTTACCACGTAGAATGTCTTCATATTGATACTCTAGATAAGCTTTCCCAACCCTATCATTTCTAGAATATCCTTTTGCTAAATACTGTTCAGTTAATTCTTTAGGAATACCCTCGGAAGGTGTAGAGACACTACCAAATATACTTCTTAAAGTTTCACCATATGGATATTTTCGATCCCAATCCATTGAAGTATTGACACCAGGTAAATTATCCAATTGTTGAGAAACAGCAGCATATTCCTTTTCACTAACATCTTCATTTTTTATCATTTGCGGATCAAGTGTAGATCCAGCTGACATTTCTCTGTATATAGCTAATACTTGTAAATCATGCTTAGATAAACTATTTAATTGAGTTTTTGTAATTTTACTATGTAATTGTTTATCATACTGTTCTTGACTTATACTACCATTGTTAAGCATAGTTGTTTCTTTTTTCATTAATTTAGTAACTTCTTTTGGATGATTTTGTATCCAAAAGTCTTGTTTATCTCGCTTTGTAATCTTATCAGTATTCATTGTAATGAGTTTAGCTAATTTTTTAGCGGTGTTTAACATGTCTTGTTGACTGGTTTTTTTAGAACGAGTGTAGGTAATTGCTAATTTCGAAGCATTATCAACTAAAATTTTGCCATTTCTATCTAGTATTCTTCCTCGTGGTACGGATTCATTGACAGTAATATTCTCATCATTTTTCACTAATTGACTATAATGTGCACCTTGTGCAATTTGTAAATATCCTAGTCTTAGGACAATTAATACGAAAATCAAAACAATCGCACCAAATATAAAACTAATTCGTTTATTCATCGTATGTTTTATTTTTTCATCATTTGATTTTTCTTTTAATCTTTTAAGCAAGACAACCGACCTCAATTATTAATTATGTATACTTATAAATGATATATGAAATTGTATAATTTTTCTATATTTTTCATAAAAAAAAGTGATCTCCCAAAAAGAGACCACTAATAAATACTTTTTTATTTATTATTTTGTAGCAGCATTGTATAACTCGTCTACTTTTTCCCAATTTACAACATTCCAGAAAGCACTGATATAATCAGGACGTTTATTTTGATATTTAAGGTAATAAGCATGTTCCCAAACATCTAAGCCTAAAATTGGAGTTTTTCCTTCAGTAATAGGGTTATCTTGATTTGGAGTAGTAACAATTTCTAATTTTCCATTATTTACTACTAACCAAGCCCAACCTGAACCAAAACGTGCTGCAGCTTTATCAGCGAATTCTTTTTTAAACTCATCTAAAGAACCCCATTGTTCTTTAATTTTATCAACTACAGTACCTTTTTCTTCAGAATTAGGAGTTAATAATTCCCAGAATAATGAGTGATTTAAATGACCTCCACCATTATTACGTACTGCTGTTTGAATATTTTCAGGTACACTATCTAAATTTGCAACAATTTCTTCAATTGATTTAGATTCTAAATCAGTACCTTCAACTGCAGAATTTAATTTTGTAACATAAGTGTTATGATGTTTGTCATGATGAATTTCCATTGTTTCTTTGTCGATATGTGGTTCTAATGCATCTGCTGCATATGGTAAATTTGGTAATTCAAAAGCCATAAATAATCATCCTCCTAAATTATCTTTATATAAATAATAACAAGCTATGTGATGTGCAACAAATCATTTGCTCTAAATATTATTCACATAGTTGTCATATTTCTTATTATACTCTTTTTATATCTCATTTTAGTAGTTTTTAAACATATATTTCAATATTAGTAGAAATTCAGACTTTTGACCTATAAAAAAACAGAGACGCTTATTTACGTCTCAGAACATTTCTCATTTTAATTTATACCTTTATTATGGCAAGTTTCACATATACCATATACCTCTAATTTATGAGTATGAATATCTACATTAGGTAGAAATTGCTTAACTTGCTCAATTGGACAAAAATCTATTACTTTTGTATCCCCACAATTTTCACATATAAAATGATGATGATGATGATTAGTACAAGCGATTCTAAATTTCATTTCTCCATCTAATTCTGTACTTTCAACAATATTTAAATCTTTAAAAAGATGAAGATTACGATAAATAGTATCAAAAGATATACCTGGATAATCATTGTCTAATTGTTGTTGTATATATTTAGCATTAATATATTTATCTTCATTAACAAAGATATTAATCATATCTTCTCTTTTCTTAGTATATTTTAACCCATTGTCTTTTAAAATTTTAATAGCGTCATTTGTATTCATAATTTAATGCTCCTTTTTGGCAGTTCGTTTAGTTTTCTGTAGTAACATCGTTATTCCTAAAATTAGAACTAATAATACCACGATGACACCACCAGGAGATATATTAATATAAAATGCTAAGGTAAGCCCTAAAATAACAGAACATTCACCTATAATAATACTTAAGATAATCAACTGTTTAAATCCTTTAGTTAATCGCATTGCTATAGCCACAGGTAATGTAATTAATGCACTCACGAGTAAAATTCCTACTACTCTCATTGATGCAGAAATAACCATAGCAACAATCGTTATAAATAAAAACTGAATCCATTTTGGAATATTAATAACCTTACTATATTCCTCATCAAAAGATAAAATAAATAATTCTTTGTATAATAAAAGAATGAATAATAATACGACGATTGAAATAATCGTAATTGTGATTAAGTCACTTAAATTTACAGCACTAATTGATCCGAATAATAATCCAACAATTTCTTGATTGAACCCATCAGCTAGAGAAATAAAAATTGCACTTAATGCAATTCCTGCACTCATTATAATTGGAATTGCAATTTCTTGATAGTTTGAATATGAAGTTCTTAATTTTTCTATAAGTAAAGCTCCAACTATTGCAAAGATTATACCAAACCACATAGGGTTTATAAATGCTAATGCTGATGATAAGGTAATAATAAACATTCCAAATGAAATACCGCCTAGTGTGACGTGACTTAAAGCATCAGCAATTAATGATAATCGCCTTACCACTATAAATGCACCAATTAAAGGTGCAATAAAACCAATCAATATCCCACTTAAAAGTGAATATCTCATAAAATCAAAATTTAACAATGCTTCAATCATGATATTCACCTCTTAATTCAATCCATATACTTATCATAATTAACTCCTATTTAAAATTATGCTTCACAGCATGAACGATTATGTTGATGATCAACAAATTTAATTGGATGACCATATATTTTTGAAATTTCAACTTCATCAAGAGACTTAAATTCTTCAGTAGAACCGTGGAAATGAAGATGTTTATTTAAGCAAGCGACTTTTGTAGCTGTGTCTACCACAACGCCTATATCATGAGTAACTAAAATAATCGTTATACCTTCTTCTTTTAAATGTTGCAAGGTGGCATAGAATTCATTCACATGTTTTGCATCAATCCCATTTGTCGGTTCGTCTAATACTAAGACGGATGGATTTGAAATTAAAGCGCGTGCAATTAGTACACGTTGTTGTTGTCCACCTGATAATTCTGCAATATTTTTATTCTTTAGATGATGAATATTTAAACGATGTAAAACATTATCTACTTGTTGTTCATCACTTTTATTAAACCACTGAAAAATTCTTTTCGTTTTAGTTAAACCACTTAAAACAACTTCTTTCACACTAGCAGGAAATCCTGCAGTAAAAGCATTGGCTTTTTGAGACACATAACTAATTTTTAATGCAGATTGAGTATTTTTTTTATAAGATTTCCCGTCAATGTATATTTCACCGTGTTGTAATGGTAACAAGCCAAGAATAACCTTTAAAAGAGTAGATTTCCCGGCTCCATTAGGACCAACAATTGCAAGAAAGTCACCTTTATTAATTCGGATATTAATGTTTTCTAATACTTGTTTATTATCAAAATAATAATCAATATTTTTTAATTCAAAAACAGGTTGATTCATCTTTTCACCTCGCTAAATACTATACAATTATATATGTTTTTTGTAAATAGTAATGTTTACGAATTAAAATAAGAGTAAGATAGCCTCTTTATAGATTATGCTATCTTACTCTTATTTTAATTATTGATTCAATATTTTTTCTTTTAATTTGGGGTCAAAAATTTGAGATTTTAACATTTCGATTTCAAAGCGATATGGTGGCTTTTTATTTTTCTTATCTTCTCCTACATAAGGAGTTTCAAGGATTTTAGGAATGTCTTTAAAAGCTTCATGATGTACCACATTATTCAAGGCATCAAAACCAATATATCCAAATCCAATATTTTCGTGTCGGTCTTTATGTGCACCTTGTTCATTTTTACTATCATTTACATGAACAACTTTAATACGGTCTATTCCAATAATTTTATCAAACTCATTCAAAACTCCATCAAAATCATTTTTGATATTATAACCAGCATCATGTGTATGACAGGTATCAAAGCAAATAGATAATCGATCGTTATGTGTCACACCATCAATAATACGAGCAAGTTCTTCAAAACTACGTCCAATTTCTGTTCCTTTTCCAGCCATTGTTTCAAGTGCAATTCGTACATCATGATCATGTGTTAATACTTCATTTAATCCTTTAATAATCTGATTAATTCCTTTATCTGCACCGGCACCTACATGCGCACCTGGATGTAAGACAATATCTTTCGCTCCTATAGCTTGCGTGCGTTCAATCTCATTTTGAAGGAAATTCACACCTAGTTCATAAACTTCAGGCTTCGTTGTATTTCCTATATTTATTATATAAGGAGCGTGTACAACAATATTGGATAAACCATATTGTTCCATAACTTTATGACCTTTTTCAATATTTAAATCGTTTATACTTTTTCTTCTTGTATTTTGAGGTGCACCTGTATAAATCATAAATGTTGATTCACCAAATCGATGTGCTTCTTCGGCCGATCCTTCTAACATTTTTTTACCACTCATTGATACATGTGAGCCAATTAACATTTGTTTCACCTAACCTTTTTTATTGTTTTTTCGTTGTTGTCTACTACGTTGTTTACTGTATTGCTTTCTCTCTTGTCGTTTCATTCTTTCTACTTCTTGTTTAAATTTCTTTTTATAGCCTGGTTTAACTTTATTTTTAGATTTACTTCTTACTTTATGTTTTACTTGATTTGTTAAATGATCATCTTTACGTTCACGTTTATGACGTGTATTGTGCGCTTTGATTGGCTTAAGTTCTCCATTTTTAATATCAACATTATCAAAGTGATAGCCTTTATCTTCAATAAGAGAAATATTATGTTCTTCATCTGGGCTATATAACGTTATAGCCACGCCTTTATAATTTCCACGTCCTGTTCTACCCACTCTATGAGTAAAGAAATCAATATCATTAGGAACATCAAAATTTACTACATGACTAACGCCTTCAATATCAATTCCTCTTGAAGCTAAATCACTTGCAATAACATATTGGAAATCTAAATTCCGAATACGTTTCATTTGTTGTTTACGTTCTCTAGGTGTTAAACCGCCATGAATCATACCAACTTTAATGCCAGACTCATTAAGAGATTGAGCAAGTTCATTTGCATTTTCTCTACTGTTACAAAAAATAATACATAGATATGGATTTAGTATATCAATTAATTGCAAAGTTTTATCAACTTTTTCAGTTCCTTTAGTAGGAATCAAATAAAATTCAATATTTTTTTTATTTTGGGATTTGTTATCAACTACAACATATTCAGGGTGACTAAGATACTTATTTAAAAACGGTTCTAATGATTTTGGAATTGTTGCACTAAAGACTGCAATATTAGCATTTTCATCTAAACGAGCAGCAATATAATCCACATCTTCTATTAACCCTAAATCAATGAGTAAATCTGCTTCATCGATAATTAAATATGATGCCTTATGAATATGCAAATGTCCACTCTGAGCTAAATCATTGATTCGTGTTGGTGTACCAATCACTAATTGAGGTTGTTGATTTGTTCGTTGTTTATCTTTCTCTATGTCAGTACCACCAATAAATAAACTTACTTTAATATCTGATTGAAAACTAGCTAGATGACTAGCCACTTTATATAATTGTTGTGCTAATTCACGAGTTGGTGCAACAACAATACTTTGAGGTTCTTTAATGTCAGTATTAATTAAATCTATTAAAGGTAATAAAAAGGCGTGTGATTTGCCAGTACCGGTTTGTGATTGACCAATTAAATTAGTCCCTTTTTTTATACGTGGAATAATTCTATTTTGAATTTCAGTAGGTTTATTAAAATTTAAATCTTTAACTGCATCAATAAGATTTGGATTTAAATTAAATATTTCAAATGGATGATTAGCCATTCATCTGGCCTCCTTTGTATTGTTTTAAATATAATTAAATGGATCTGTATTTATTTCTGAAGCTTCTATATTAAACTGCTTACTATCATTACTAAATAACCATCGTCCTAGTAAGTCTTTAAGTCCTTCTTTCATAACGTACTCACTATAATGATTGATATCTAATAAATGAATGCCATTAGTTTTAGCATCAAGTGCATCATGATGTTTTATGTCTCCAGTAACGAAAACATCTGCTCCCTTTTTAAAAGCACTAGTTTCAAAACCGATACCAGCACCTCCGATAATAGCAACTGTTTTAATTAACGCTTCTGAAGGACCTGTATAACGAACGCTAGGAATATTTAAATGTGCTTTAGCATATTTAGCAAAATCTTCTAAATTTAATGGTTCATTTAGTTCACCTATTTTTCCAAGACCATAATTAGCAGATGTCGTCATCTTAATAAAATCGTATACAGGTGTTTCATAAGGATGGTAATTAATAATTGCATTTTTAGCAATACTTAATTGATCTTTACGAATCATAAATTCTACCTTCACTTCATTTACATGTTCAATTCGATTTAGTTCTCCAATATGAGGGCGAGCGTCTCCAACTGGTTTGAATTGACCTTTACCTTTGGACTCAAAGAAACAATATTCATAATTCCCTTCTTTTGCTAGACCAATATTATTTATATGATATTTAAATGATTCTAGATTTTCTTCCGGAATGTAAGTTTGTACTTTATAATAAAAAGATTCTTCTTCATTTAAAAATCTAATATTAGTTAAATTTAATTTTTTTGCTAGCATCTCATTGACACCATCAATGTGATTATCTAAATTGGTGTGTAAAGCAATAAGTTGAATATCATTTTGAATAAGCATGTGTATCAATTTACCGTATCCATCATTAACTAATGATTTAACACCTTTAAAAATTAAAGGGTGATGCGCAATAATTGTATTGTATCCTTTGCTAATTGCCTCTTCTATTACTTCCATTGTGCAATCTAATGCTGTCAAAATACCTGTTATTTCTTTAGTGTCATCTCCAATTAATAAACCCACATTATCCCAGCTTTCAGCAGTTTTAAGGGGAACATGTTGGTCAATAATTGACATTAGTTCTTTAATTTTCATTATAGAGCACCTCTCTTATCATTGATATCTCTTCTTCAATCTCTTCTAGTCTCTCATGATGTTGTATTGGATTCAATTGATTACGAATATACTCTAAAGCTGCTAACTCTCTTTCCCATTTTTTTATAAAAATATCGTTTTTATGATTTAAAAGAATAGGACCAAATTTAAGTGATTTCTTATTAAGAAGATTAAGATTTTCTTTCCATTCACTAACTACAATTTCATAGATATGCCCTTTTTCTTCTAAAATTTCTTCAGCAATAATATCATAATTAAGATGTTGAAGTGTCTTGCGTAAGGTTTCAGTTTGAATATTACTTTGCAAAATTAGACGTGGATGATGTGCAAGTTTATTTTTACCCTCATCTAATATTTTCGCTATCAAAGGTCCACCCATTCCACAAATTGTGACATTATCTACTTTATCTTTCTCAGTTAGAATACTAAGACCATCACCTAATCGAACATCGATATGTTGAGTAAGTTGATGCTGTGCTACATTCGTTTTAGCAGCTGTATAAGGTCCTTTTATTACTTCACCAGCAATAGCATCATCGCATAGATGATGTTGTAATGCATAAATAGGTAAATAAGCGTGATCAGAACCGATATCAGCTAATGAATTAGGTAATAAGTATTGGCTTACAACTTTTAATCTATGATTTAATGATATCATTGTTATCTCCTTTATTATAAAAAGAGGCTAGGACATAGTATTGTCTTAGCCTCAAATTTCTTTATACATAACATCTATCGTTAACTCAGATTTAGCATTAATCTTAGTCCATAAAATCTTTAAGACGCTTGCTACGACTTGGATGTCTTAATTTTCTAAGCGCTTTAGCTTCGATTTGACGAATACGTTCTCTTGTAACACCGAACACTTTACCTACTTCTTCTAATGTTCTAGTTCGTCCGTCATCAAGGCCAAATCTTAAACGTAAAACATTTTCTTCTCTATCAGTAAGTGTATCTAAAACGTCTTCTAATTGTTCTTTCAATAACTCATAAGCAGCATGGTCAGAAGGACTTTGTGCTTCTTGATCTTCAATAAAGTCTCCTAAGTGACTGTCATCTTCTTCACCTATTGGCGTTTCTAGGGATACTGGCTCTTGAGCTATTTTAAGTATTTCGCGAACTTTTTCAGGTGGTAAATCCATTTCTTCACCAATTTCTTCAGGAGCAGGATCACGACCTAAATCTTGTAATAATTGTCTTTGTACGCGAATAAGCTTATTAATTGTTTCAACCATATGCACAGGAATACGGATGGTGCGAGCTTGGTCAGCAATAGCACGTGTAATGGCTTGTCTAATCCACCATGTAGCATAAGTAGAAAATTTAAATCCTTTACTAAAATCGAACTTTTCTACTGCTTTGATAAGCCCCATATTTCCCTCTTGGATTAAGTCTAAGAAAAGCATACCACGACCAACATATCGTTTCGCAATACTTACAACTAATCGCAAGTTGGCTTCTGCAAGGCGAGATTTTGCTACTTCATCACCTTGTTCAATACGTTTAGCTAATTCAATTTCTTCTTGTGCGCTAAGAAGATTTACACGTCCAATTTCTTTTAAGTACATTCTTACAGGATCATTAATTTTAACACCTGGAGGCGCACTTAAGTCATTTGGATTTAATTTTTCATCTGTATCTGAACTATCTTTTTCATTTACTAAACTAATATCGTTATCATTTAGTTGGTCAAAGAAATCATCCATTTGGTCGGAATCCATGTCAAAATTTTGCAGCTTTTCAGCAATTTCTTCATGACTTAGATGACCTTCCTTTTTACCTTTTTCAATTAATTGTTTTTTAACATCTTCTAATGTTAAAGTCGGATCAATTGTTTGTTTTTTGATTTTAACTTGGTTATCAGACATGAAAAGGCCTCCCAATCGTATTTTCAACTTTCAATTAAGATATTTAATTATATAATAAATTATTATAATAAGAAAAGTATATTTTATAATAAACATGAAATATTATCATTCTATAGGTAATAAAATGATATCCTTATTTCATAAATATTTAACTTATTATTTCTCTACCCTTTAAAAAAGCATAATAACCATTATACAGTAATGGTTATTAAATATAAATACTATATTAAAAGTTTAATATTTGTTTATATTCCTTTAATTTAAATGTTCATCTACATGCGTTGCTTGTTTTTATTAACTATCATTTGTAAATAATACTTTTGAGATTCTACGTCACCAATTCTAAGTGCTTCTTTTAATTTATGATTAAGTTCTTCAATAGAATCTTCATATTTGTTTTCATTTAAAGTTGAGATATATTCTTCAATTTCTAAATCATAAGGTTCTCGATTTAATTCATAATCATCAAGCTGTATGATTGCTTCTCTAATATCTTTATCTTCAATGTATAATATTAAATCACTAATCGAATAGTAATCATTTTCAGAATAATAATCGGTTAGCACTTTAAAAATACTTTGGAAATATTTATTCGTAAAATCATTTGCTTCAAGTTGTCGATTATAATTTAGAAATACATCTTTATCCATCATAAAGTGTTTTAATAAAGCTCTTTGTGCTTTTTCACTTTTGTTTAAATGTGTAAAAACAATATTTAAATTTTGAGAATTTAAATTCGAGTTATCATTGGTATTTCCAATATAGTCTTCTTCATATGAGATAAATTCAGGTTGTTGATGTACATTGGACATAATAGTATTGGCATCAATATTGAAAATGTCAGCTACGTCATTCACAATTTTATTTTTTAATATTGAAGATCTGACAAATGAAAGATCTTCAGTAATCTCTTTAAAGTGACGCTCATAAGCTAGATCATTATTTTCAATTTCATCTCGATAGAATTGAACTTTGTAAATAATAAACGATTTCTTCTCATTATTTATAAATTCTATAAATTTTTCTTTACCGAATTTAACTATATATTCATCGGGATCCATGTTTTTTGGTAATTGTACTACAAATACATTCAATCCATGTTTAAGTAAATGTTCTCCAGTTTTTAAAATGGCCTCTTGACCAGCAAAGTCTCCATCAAACATTAAAGTTATATTAGAGGTTAATTTTTTTAACACTGTAATGTGATCTTCTGATAATGCTGTACCCATACTTGCTACTACTGTTTTTAATCCAGCGTAATCAGCTTTAATTACATCCATGAATCCTTCTAACAACATTACTTCATCATTTTTTCTAATTGACTTTCTTGCGCTATCAAGATTATAAAGTAATCGTCTCTTTTGAAAAATCGGTGTCTCAGGACTATTTAAATACTTAGGCTCTTGATTGTTATAAGTTCTACCAGAAAAACCGACAATTCTTCCTTGAGCGTTTTTTAAAGGAAACATAATGCGATCTCTAAAACGATCATAGTAACTAAAATTTTCTTCGTTACGTGATAACAAACCAGCTTCATAAGCTAGTTCTATGTCATATCCTTTTTGTTGTAAAAAGTCATGACAAAAGTGAGCGTTATTAGGGGCATACCCAATTCCACGAGATTTTATTAATTCTTCAGTGAAACCACGATTTACAAGATAATTTAAAGCTTCTTCACCTTCTACGGATTTCATTAATGCATACATATAATATTCATTAATTAATTCATGCATTTCAATCATTTTTAAGTCTTCAGATGCTATCTGCGTTGTAGATGGATTAGAATGACCAATATCTACTTTTATATTAACGCGTTCTCCAAGTTCTTGTACTGCTTCTACGAATGAAATGTCCTTAATGTCTTGAATAAATTGAAAAACATTTCCACCTTTTTTACAACCAAAGCAATGGCATATTTGTTTATCTTCAGAAACTGTAAACGAAGGTGTTTTTTCATCATGAAAAGGACACAAACCAATGTAATTGCGTCCTCTTTTTTCTAATTTCACATATTCACTTACTAAATCTAAAATATCTGTTTTTTCCTTTATTTCGTTGATTACAGACTGTTCTATACGCAATATATATCACCTATTAAATAGTAGTCATAGTATTATACACTTTTATAGAAGGTTTTTAAATATTTATGCTTTACTTTCAATGATTTGTATAACATCATTTGCTGTTTCTTCAATAGCCTTATCAGATACATCAATAACAGGACATCCTATTTTTTCGACAATTTTTTCAAAATATTGAATTTCTTCTTTAATTCTATCTTCAGTCGCATATCTAGCATGCTCACCTAATCCTAATTGTTTAAGTCGTTGTTTTCTTATTAAATTAAGTTTATCTTCACTAATCTTTAATGCTATACATTTATTTGGATTAATTTTAAACAATTCGTCTGGTGGCGTTACCTCTGGAACTAGAGGAATGTTCATTACTTTATAGCTTTTATGCGCTAAATACTGAGATAGAGGTGTCTTAGAAGTTCTTGAAATGCCAATTAAAACAATATCTGCCTTAGGTAATCCTTTCGCATCTTTGCCATCATCATATTTTACCGCAAATTCAATTGCATCTATTTTTTTGAAATAGGCATCGTCTAATTTATGAACTCTGCCCGGCTGATTATACGGCTCCTCATCGTGCGTTTGATTAAGTAGTGTCATTAGAGGACCCATTATATCAACAGCTTTTAAGGAGAAAGCGTCTACTTTTTTCTTCATATATGCTTTGATTTCTGGTTCTACTAACGTATATACAATAATTGCATTTTTATCTATAGCGACCTGTATAACTTCATCTATATCCTTAAAGGTTTCTATATAAGGATATCTCAAAAAACCATGTTTACAAGCTTTAGGATTAAATTGAGAGACGCAAGCACTAGCAACCAACTCAGCTGTATCTCCTATTGAATCAGATGCAATGATTATCTTTATATTTTCCATTGTTTATCACCTATTCTTTAAATAATGAAACAAATAACTTTGTTATTGTTGTTTTAGATATTCTACCTACAACTTTATATTTACTATTTTCTTTTTTTCTAACAACGGGAATTGAATCAATTTCCTTATCTATCATTTGACTTGCTGCATAGATGACGAGGTCTTCTTCTTCTAAATAAACAATATTAGGCATACGTGACATGATGACACTTATAGGCATAGTATGAATATCTTGACCAATCATAGAGGCACGTAACAAATCTTTTCGCGAGCTCACACCAATCAATTCATCTTTTTGATTAGTAATAAATAATGTTCCTGTATCTTCTAAAAATATAGTACATATAGCATCATAAATTGTCATATCTTCTTTAACGATAACAGGTAGAGACATATGATCTTTTATTATATATTGACGTAAATGATCACTGACTAATTTATTCTTAGATTTACCTGAATAATAATAACCCACACGTGGTCTAGCTTCAATAAAACCAGACATAGTTAAAATAGCTAAATCAGGACGTAAAGTAGCACGAGTTAAATTAAGTTTATCTGCTATATGTTCACCTGTTATTGGGCCACCATCTTTAACTATTTCAATTATTTGTTCTTGTCTTTTACTTAATTCTATAGGTCTTCACCCCTTTTAATTTCATTTTTATTATACCTATTTATATATATACCTACAAATACATATAAATCCTTGCTATTAAATTTTCTATGAATTAAAATATGATTAAGCGAGTTAAGGTCGGTGGAAGCTTAACATTTCAAAAATTGGCTTATCAATATCATTACATAAAAGCGAGTGTCTACACTAATTTGGGTGGAACCGCGGGTTATTTTGTTAACACTATATATTTATATAGATGAATTATTAACTCGTCCCAAGATAATAATAAGTATTATTTTATATTTATTTATTGTCTTGGGACGTTTTTATTTTAAAAGGAGAGATATTATGGTTAAAGATATGGATACTATTGTATCACTAGCTAAGCATAGAGGATTTGTATTCCCAGGCAGTGATATTTACGGTGGTTTATCTAATACATGGGATTATGGTCCATTAGGTGTTGAATTAAAAAATAATATTAAAAAAGCATGGTGGCAAAAATTCATTACTCAATCACCATACAATGTTGGGATTGATGCTGCCATTTTAATGAATCCAAAAACTTGGGAAGCATCTGGTCATTTAGGTAATTTTAACGACCCAATGATTGATAATAAAGATAGTAAAATTCGCTATCGTGCAGATAAATTAATCGAAGACTATATGCAAAATGAAAAAGGCGACGAAAATTTCATTGCTGATGGCTTAAGTTTTGAGGAAATGAAACGTATTATCGATGATGAAGGCATTGTATGTCCTGTAAGTGGTACTGCGAATTGGACAGATATTCGTCAATTTAACTTAATGTTTAAAACATTCCAAGGTGTTACTGAGGACTCTACTAATGAACTATTCTTACGTCCAGAAACTGCTCAAGGTATTTTCGTAAACTATAAAAATGTTCAACGTTCAATGCGTAAAAAATTACCATTTGGTATTGGTCAAATTGGTAAATCATTCCGTAATGAAATCACGCCTGGTAACTTTATTTTTAGAACAAGAGAATTTGAACAAATGGAATTAGAATTCTTCTGTAAACCTGGTGAAGAAATTGAATGGCAAAATTACTGGAAAACATTTGCAAGTCAATGGTTAAAAGATTTAAACATCAATGAAGAAAATATGAGATTACGTGATCATGATGAAGAAGAATTATCTCATTATTCTAATGCGACTACAGATATTGAATATAAATTCCCATTTGGTTGGGGAGAATTATGGGGTATTGCAAGCCGTACTGATTTTGACTTGAAAAAGCACAGTGAACATTCTGGTGAAGATTTCAGATATCATGATCCAGAAACAAATGAGAAATATATTCCATATTGTATTGAACCTTCTTTAGGGGCAGATCGTGTTACATTAGCTTTCTTATGTGATGCTTATGATGAAGAAGGCGTTGAAGGTAGTAAAGATGCTCGTACAGTAATGCATTTCCACCCTGCTTTAGCGCCATATAAAGCTGCTGTTTTACCATTAAGTAAAAAATTATCTGAAGAAGCAATTAAAATCTTTGAACAATTAAGTTCTAAGTTTTCTGTTGATTTTGATGAATCACAATCAATTGGTAAGCGTTATCGTCGTCAAGATGAGATCGGTACTCCTTATTGTATTACATTTGATTTTGATTCATTAGAAGATAATCAAGTTACAGTACGTGATAGAGATTCTATGGAACAAGTTCGTATGCCAATCTCAGAATTAGAAACATTCTTAGCTGAAAAAGTTAAGTTTTAATATAACAAGGACCCACTTATTACTTGCTATGAGTAATAAGTGGGTTCTTTTAATTAATTTAAACAATTTTATATTATTCTAATCGCTTAAGTTGATTAATTAATTTTTGACCTTTAAAGTACATGCCAGCATATTCTCTATACAGCATTATCATTAATTCTGACATTTCATCTAATAAAGCTTGGTTAATATTAAAATGATTCATTTTATCAATTGGCAACTTTTGTAAAATATCCAATAAATAAAATGTTTTATTGGATAGCTTTAATGCATAAGGATCATTATTTAATACAGTTTCTGAGATTGTTCCATCATATTTAAAACTGTAAGCAATAAGCTTAGATTGATCAGTATCACCAGTAATTGCACAATAATCGAAAAATGCGCCAAAACCAAATTTATTCATACATTTCAATAATACGATAATCGACATTAATTGAGCAGAATTACCTTCTGAAATTTTATTGAGTACAAATTCTAATAACTTATAATGGTATAAAGAAACTTCATTTGGTTCTAATGATCGATCTATTGCTTCGACACATAAAGTCGCATAACTACTATCAAAAATATCTAATCGTAATTGATAATATTGGTTTATGACATCAATAGAACTGAGCGTTCCCATACCTTTCCATTTATTATAAATAAATAAGCCATACACAAAGAGTTGTGTATGAGCTTGCAAGCCGGTTTTAGATTTCTTAGCACGTCTTACCATAATAGGAATTTTAGCACCATGCTCGTTTAATATTGTAATAATTTTATCGGATTCACCATAATCTACTGATTTTATGATAATTCCTTTTTGTTTTTCTAACAATGCATCTCACCGGCTTTCCTATTAATTTAAACGTTAATCTTGATCTTCAACATATCCCATTTGACGAATAAAATTTACTTTATTTCTCCAATCTTTCTGAACTTTTACCCATAATTCGAGGTAAACTTTTGATCCGAGAAGCATTTCAATATCACGTCGAGCTCTTTTACCAACCTCTTTAAGTTTTTTCCCACCCTTACCTATAACAATTCCTTTTTGAGAATCACGTTCAACAAAAATAGTTGCTTCAATTCTTACTCTTTCTTCACTTTCCTTAATCATTCTATCTACATTTACCCCTATTGCATGGGGGATTTCTTCACTTGTTAGATGTAAGATTTTTTCTCTAATAATCTCGCCTACTACAAATTGTTCTGGATGATCCGATATTTGATCATCAGGATAATATTTTGGACCTTCAGGTAAATAATCTTTAAGTACATCGATAAAGTGATCCACATTCAATCCTTCAAGTGCCGAAATGGGCACAATTTCAGTAAAATCCATATAGGTTTTATATTTTTCAATCTTAGGTATAAGTGCATCTGGATGAACTAAATCAATTTTATTTAACACTAGAAATACTGGTGTTTTAACATTTTTTAGCATTTCCATTATATATTCGTCACCACGACCAATATCTTCATTTACATTTACCATAAACATAATAGCATCAATTTCTGATAGTGTATTTTTAGCTACACGCATCATATAATCTCCTAATTTATGCTTAGGTTTATGAATACCTGGTGTATCTAAGAAAATGATTTGAGCATCTTCTCTTGTCATTACTCCCTGAATTTTATTTCTTGTTGTTTGAGCTTTATCTGACATAATTGCAATTTTATGTCCAATGACTCTATTCATAAACGTGGATTTTCCCACATTCGGTCTCCCTATAATAGATACAAATCCTGATTTGTGTTCTGTCATTTATTCTAAATCCTTTCCCGAAAAGCCGTGAGGTAATAGTTCTGCTACAGTTGATTTAATCATCTCACCTTTATGATTTGTCATATACACAGGCATGTCGTCATCACAGAGTTCTTTTAATACTTGACGACATGTTCCACAAGGTGATGACGGATGTTCAGCGTCAACGGTAACTGTTATTGATTCAAAATCTCCTGGTCGATAGCCTTCTGAAATTGCAGCTACTAAACTAGATCGTTCTGCGCAAATCGTTGCTGGATAAGCTGCATTTTCAACATTTGCTCCATAAAAATGGCGACCGTCTTTTGTTTTTAAATATGCACCTACTTTAAATTGACTATACGGTACATAAGCACGTTGTTGAGCTTTTCTAACTTCTTGAAAATAATGTGATTGATAACTCATTTTATTGTCCCCTTTAAAAAAAGATGTGAGGTATAAAAATCATTAAACCCATAATTAGTGCAAAGATTGAAACAACCATAACACTAAAGGCGGCAATATCTTTAGCTTGTTTAGCTAATTCGTGATAGTCAGAAGTGACTAAATCTACGACGCATTCTATAGCTGTATTCACAGCTTCAAGCGTAAGTACCAAAGTGATGCTTAACAAAATAAACAACCATTCTACAGTTGAAAGTCTTACGATAATTCCTAAAATGATAGCTATGAATGCGAATATTAAGTGTATTAGATAATTGTGATCTTTTTGAAGAAGTGTTTTTAAACCATCAAAAGTGTATTTAAATCGTTTTAAAAATTTAATCTCTAGTCAATCCATATGCGTTTAAAATTTCTTTTTGGCGTCCAAACATTTCTTTTTCATCTTCTTCATTCATATGATCATATCCTAATAAGTGTAAAAAACCATGTAAAGCTAAAAAACCAAGTTCTCTTTCAAATGAATGATTATAAGATTCAGCTTGTTCCTTAGCTACATCAGTACAAATAATAATATCTCCTAACACTCTAGGAATATCTAAACCAATAATATCTGGTTCATCTTCTTCAAGTGCAAAAGAAATAACATCAGTCACTCTATCTTTATCTCGATAATTTTTATTTATTTCTTGAATTTCATCTTTATCTACAAAAGTAACTGACAATTCAGCATCTTCATGAATGTTTTCTTTTTCTTTAGCAAAGTTAATTAAGTCTTCGATTTGATGATACCATTCATCATTAACTAAGTTTGTATGATCATTGAAATCAATCGTAAACATTTAATTGTCTCCTTCATAACGTTCGATAATTTTACTTACTAATGGGTGTCGTACTACATCACTTTGATCTAGTTCCATAATATTTATTCCTTTAACACCACGAAGGTTCTTAATAGCTTCTTTTAATCCACTTTTAACACCTTTTGGTAAGTCAATTTGAGTTTGGTCTCCAGTTACAACCATTTTTGAACCAAACCCTAGACGAGTTAAAAACATTTTCATTTGTGCATGTGTTGTATTTTGAGCTTCATCTAAAATGACAAATGCATCATCTAGAGTTCTCCCTCTCATATACGCTAAGGGAGCAATTTCAATTGTACCTCGTTCAATAAAACGTGCTGTTTGTTCTCTACCTAGGACAGTATTTAAACCATCATAAAGAGGTCTTAAATATGGATCAACTTTTTCTTTTAAGTCTCCTGGTAAGAAACCTAATGATTCACCAGCTTCTACAGCTGGTCTTGTTAAAACAATTCTTTTTACAGTTCCTTTTCTTAATTGTTTTGCAGCATAAACAACTGCAAGGAAAGTTTTACCTGTTCCAGCAGGACCTATACCAAACACTAAATCATTACGTTTCATAGCATTAATATAAAGACGTTGCCCCATTGTTTTTGCACGAATTGTTTTACCAAAGGCATCTTTAGTAATCTCTTCATCATATAAATCCAAAAGATATTGAATAGTGTCATTTTTAGCCATCTTTATGGCAGCCTCAACATCTTTTAATGTAATTGAATGTCCTAACTCAATTACCTTTAATAAATTTTTAAGAACTAATTCTGCTTTTTCAACATGCTCTAATACTTGACCTTTTACTGCAATTTCTTGCCCACGAGCATGTATGATAACATCAAATGCTTCTTCAATCGATTTTAAATGTTCATCATTATTACCAATTAAAGCTTGAGAATGGTTGATGTTATCTATTTGAATTATTCCTGGCATAAAAGCGCTCCTTTTCACATAAAACATATTCATTAATAATTAATCTTTCATATAAATTTTACTAAACAATGATAAAGTATACAAATTTAAATGTTTTGAATGAATAATTAACCTAAGATAATATATCATAATAAAAAGTGCCAAGAACAATATGTATTTTAGGCGCGTCTTAATATATTAGGAACATAAATAAAGAGACTTTCACGTAGAAAGTCTCTTGTAAAGGTCAGAATGAAACAATGAATGTTGACTTATTCTTTTATTTATAACCCTTTATAATTTTTTAGGTTTATTTAATATTTCTTGCCAAATAATCCCATCAACTATCGGATCATTGTCAAATTGAAACGTTTGATGAGTCATATTTTTTTCAATAGATTTACTATTGAGTAATTGATTCAGTTTATAACGTTTCGTTTTTTCAGATAAGTACTTATCATTAATAATTTCTTTAGCTTTCTTTTCAATTAAAGAAAGTTGTTTTTCTTTTTCCTTGTCAATTTCAGATCTCACATTAAATAATTCTTTTGATAGCGAGTCTTCTAACTGTTTTTTAATATCTTTTTCACTTTGAGCTCTCTCTCGTGAAGTTGAATCACTATCTTTAGAAGGCACTTTTTCGGTATGAGATTGTTTAGTTTCAAACCGTTTTAATTCTCCACGCTGATGTTCAGTCTTAACTTCTTTTTTAAGATTTTTATCACTGTGAACCGTTTCTTTTTTAGAAGATGGTTTTGGTGATGATGTTTTTTTATTTTGTTCTTCTTCATCAAATTCTGATGCCATCTCATTAAAAGCTTCTTCTATCTGTTCAAAAATACCTTTTTTTCTTGGTGTGTTTTGCGTAGGTCTTTGTGTATTTTTGTGTGGAGGCGTTTGATTTTTTCGTTGTTCATGACTTTTATCTCTCATTGCACTAATACCAGTAACAATCACAGAAATAACGAATATAAGAATTCCAATATTCATTTAATCACCCCTCTATTTAATTTGGTGATTCATCGTCATTTTGTTCGGTACGTTTATTAATAGCGTTTCTCATACCTGTATCTGCTTCTACATTTTTTAAATTATAGTAATCTTTTACTCCAATATTACCTTTACGTAAAGCTTCAGCCATTGCTAGTGGTACTTCTGATTCAGCTTCTACTACCTTAGCACGCATTTCTTGAACACGTGCTTTCATTTCTTGTTCAGAGGCAACAGCCATAGCACGTCGTTCCTCAGCTTTAGCTTGAGCAATATTTTTATCTGCGAGTGCTTGTTCCGTTTGTAAATCAGCGCCGATATTTTTACCAATATCTACATCTGCAATATCAATTGATAAAATTTCGAATGCTGTTCCTGAATCCAATCCTTTACTTAATACTGTTTTAGAAATATTATCAGGATTTTCTAGTACTTGTGTATGATGTTCACTAGAACCAATTGTGGAAACAATACCTTCACCAACTCGTGCAATAATTGTTTCTTCTCCAGAACCCCCTACAAGTCTAGAAATATTAGCTCTTACTGTAATTCTAGCTTTAGCTTTAACTTCGATACCGTTCATCGCAACACCGGCAATAAAGGGAGTTTCGATTACTTTGGGATTAACAGACATTTGAACTGCTTCTAAGACATCGCGTCCTGCTAAGTCTATTGCGGCCCCTCTTTCAAAAGGTAAATTGATATCTGCACGCTGAGCTGCTATGTTGGCATCCACTACTCTATCTACATTACCACCAGCTAGATAATGAGATTCCAATTGATTTGTTGTTAAATTTAGTCCTGCTTTATGAGCTTTAATAAGAGGACCTATCACTTTACGAGGAGATACTCTACGAAGTCGCATTCCTACAAGTGTAGCAATACTAACTTTTACACCTGCAGCAATAGCGGAAATCCATAATCCGACTGGTACAAATGAAAATAATAATAATAAAGCAACTATTATAATAATCGCAATAATTATAATTCCAATATTTAACATTGACTTTACTCCTTTTATATTTTTATTTCTCTTACAACTACTCTACTACCTTCTACCTCTAAAATTTTTACTTTTTTATTTCTCAAGATAAATGTACCGTCAGAAACAGCATCAATTCTTTTGTCATCTAAAGTTATGATTCCAGCAGGTCTTAAATCAGTAGTAGTATACGCAGTTTTTCCCACTAAGTAAGAACGATCATCATGAGATCTATAACCAGCTTCTGTACTCGTTGAATCATTCAATATCACTTTATCAAAAAATGGTATTTTACGATTAAACACTTTCACCAAAATCACCCATTCTATAATAGAAAGTATTAAAGCGACAATAACATTAAAGAGCATAACTAAAATATTATCTCCTAACATAATCATACTAACAATAATAAGCACTATTCCTATAATTCCAATTACTGCTCCAACAATGAATAGTTCTATTATTACTAAGATGATACCTATGAAAAACAATAAAATTGAAATCAAATTGACATCGCCACTAATTAAAAATCCTAAAAATAGAATAAGCAACGCTAGAGAAGCTAAAATACCTAAAATATTTATCCTTTTAGAATAAAGTTGATATAAAAAACCTAAAAAGATAATACATGTAAGAATTAATAAAACAATAGGATTAACAATGATATTTGACATATCACTCAACCATGAATGATTCAATGAAGCAAAAGTATTCTCGATATGTATCAAATTTATACTTATCATTATCTCACCTCGCTCTCAATTAAATTATACATGAAATAAATACTATATTATAGTATTACAATGATATAAAAAAACTCTCAATTAGTTTAACTAATTGAGAGAATATATATATAATTAACATTCATGTTGAGGGAGTCAACAGAGCTATTAATTATTTGAATTTACGTTTACGTGCAGCTTCTGATTTTTTCTTACGTCTTACACTTGGTTTTTCGTAAAATTCACGTTTACGTACTTCTTGGATTGTACCACTTTTAGATACTGAACGTTTAAATCTACGTAATGCATCTTCTAGTGATTCGTTTTTACGTACTACTGTTTTAGACATCTGTATTTCCCTCCCTCCAAATATCAACGAAACTTAAAGTCAATAATTGCATAGAAATAATTAACTATGCTTTATTTAGTATAATATATGAAATAATTATGGTCAATTATAAATCTTTATAATTTCAAAAATTTATAATAATACGCCTTCTTCAGTTTTATTAGTAGCATGATTAACGATTCTAACTGCACTACCAATGTTAATTGGATAATCAGCTTTATTAATTTTAACTTTAACAATCTCACCGATTAAATCCTCACTACCCTCAAATTCAACTTTCATATAATTATCTGCGTAACCTACTAATGTATCTTTTGTTTCTCCTACTTCTTCTGGAATCACTTCTAAAACTTCATTTTCAAATTTTGATGCGTATTCTTTAGCAAGTTGGTCACTTAAAGCAATAAGTTTATGTACACGTTCATTTTTAATTGACTCATCAATTTGATCATCCATACGTGCAGCAGGTGTACCAATACGTTGTGAATACGGGAAAACATGTAACTCTGAGAATTTATGTTTAACTATAAAATCATATGTTTCTTGGAATTCTTTTGCAGTTTCTCCTGGAAAACCTACTATAACATCACTTGTAACCGCTAAATCAGGTAATGCATCATGTAATTTTGTTAGTCTTTCAGAAAAATGTTCCATAGTATATTTACGGCGCATACGTTTTAATACTGTATCTGAACCTGATTGTAATGGTACATGTAAATGTCTAACCACTTTATTAGAATTTTTTAGAACATCAATGACTTCATCAGTAAGTTGACTGGCTTCAATTGAAGAAATTCTAATTCTTTCTAAACCATCAATTTCCTCAAGATCTCTGAGTAATTGAGCTAAATTATAATTTTTTAAATCTTGACCGTATCCACCGGTATGAATACCAGTTAATACAATTTCTTTATATCCAGATTGAACTAATTGTGTTGCTTGTTCAACTACTTTTTCAGGATCTCTAGAGCGCATTAAACCACGTGCCCATGGAATAATACAAAACGTACAAAAGTTATTACAACCTTCTTGGATTTTTAGAGATGCACGAGTTCTATCCGTAAAATAAGGTACATCTAATTCTTCATATGTACGATTTTTCATAATATTTCCAACACCATTAATTGGTTGACGTTCTTCTCTAAATTGATCAATATAACTAAGTAATTTATGTCTGTCTTGAGTACCAACAACGACATCTACGCCTGGAATCTCCATAATTTCAGCAGAAGATGTTTGTGCATAACAACCTGTAACACATACTACTGCATCAGGATTACGACGTATTGCTCTTCTAATGACTTGTCTACTTTTTTTATCACCTGTATTTGTCACGGTGCAAGTATTAATGACATATACATCTGCATTAGTTTCAAAATCTACTCTTTCATAATTAGCATCTTTAAATAATTGCCATATTGCTTCAGTTTCATAATGGTTTACTTTACAACCTAAAGTATGAAACGCTACTGTTGCCATTTAATTCACCCCATCAATTCTTTCTCAAAACTTATAGCACTAAGTGCATATAGTGGCGCAGTTTCTGCTCTTAATATTCTAGGGCCTAAACCAATGTTTAAGCTTACCTCCCTAAAGAGATCGATTTCCTTATCGGAAAAACCACCTTCAGGTCCGAATATGATTAACACACGATCATTCGTTTGAAAGTTGTTTAAAATATTTTTAAATCGACTTTTTTCACCATGCTTGGCTTCGTCTTCATATGCTATTAACACATAGTCATAATTATTTATGGTATCATAAATTACTTTTAAATTCGACTGAAATTTAACATCTGGAATAACAAGTCTATAACTTTGTTCAGCAGCTTCTTTTACAATCTTTTGCCATCTATCTATTTTCTTTTGTACCTTGTTCTCTTGTAATTTAACTACAGATCGATCCATACCCACTGAAATAAAATGATTGGCACCCAATTCTGTACTTTTTTGAAGCAACCATTCATATTTATCAGCTTTTATTAAACCACTACAAATCGTTACATCAACTGGTAATTCAGTGTCGATATCTAATTGGTTTACTGGTAAAACTTCAATTTGATTAGAACTTATATGTGTGATTTCAGTAATAAATACTTTTTTATCATTAAAATTAATTATAATTTTGTTACCAATCGTATTTCTCATTACATTTTTGATATGATGTATATCTTCTTCATTGGTAATAAAAAAACGCTGATGAGAATCAGCGTTTTGATTGATAAAGTATCGTTGCAAATTATTCACTCACTTTCTGACCAACAATGCAAACCCATCCATTGTCATGATTGATTGATACAATATTAAATCCAACACGCTTCATATGCGACAGTATATCTTCATGCTTTTCTTCTATAATACCTGAAGTTATAAAATAACCATCTTCATTTAGTGTATTATAAGCATCTTCAATCATTTCATCAATAATATGAGCTAAAATATTTGCGATAACTACATCAAATTTTTCATTTTCTTCTTTTAATAAATTACCAGGAATTGCTTCAATAGCATTTTCGCAATGATTTTTTTTAAAATTTTCCTTAGCCACACCAACAGCCATTTCGTCTATATCTAAGGCTTTAATTCTTTTAACACCTAATAAGTGACTAGCGATACTTAATATACCAGAACCTGTACCTACATCAATGACTGAAGAATCTGGTGTTACATAAGTTTCAATCGCTTTTAGACACATACTTGTTGTTGGATGATCTCCAGTACCAAAAGCCATTCCAGGATCTAATTCTATACACAATTCATCTTCTGATTCTTTTGAATAATCTTCCCAACTTGGAACAATCGTAAATCTCTCAGAAGCTCTAAAAGGATGAAAATAGTTTTTCCATTCATTAGCCCAATCTACTTCAGCAATAGTCTTTGCTGAAAACTCAACTACTGAATCATCTATAAGGTCCAAATTTAATATTTCATTTTTTAATTTATTTTTAAATTGAGTGTTATATTTCAATTCGTTAAAGTATGCTTTTAATCTCACACCTTGTTCAGGGTAATCTTCTTTTTTTAATTCGTAGATTTCACCAAATTTATCAGTAGGTTGATTAATTAAATCATTTGAATCTTCTATAACTACTCCATTTGAACCATAGTTTTCTAATATGTTAGTGACTAAAGGTTCAACTTCATGATTTACAGTGACTGCAAATTCTGTCCAGTTCATGACTATTCACCTCTAAAGAATTTACGAGCTTTGTCTTTAAAATTAGCAGGTTGTTCTTCCGGATTTTCACCACTGATTTCCGCAAATTCTCTCATTAATTCTTTTTGTCTATCAGTTAGTTTATTTGGTGTGACAACTTTTATATTAACAAATAAATCACCATGTCCATATCCATGAACATTTTTAACGCCTTTCTCTTTAAGACGGAATTGTTTACCAGTTTGAGTACCAGCAGGAATTGTAAGCATAACATTACTGTTTAGAGTTGGTACTTTGATTTCATCGCCAAGTGATGCTTGTGGGAAGCTAATGTTAAGTTCATAGAATAAATCATCGCCATCTCTTCTAAATTTATCAGAAGGTTTAACACGGAATACTACATAAAGATCACCATGAGGACCGCCATTTTCACCAGGTGCACCTTCACCAGCAAGACGGATTTGTTGTTCATTGTCTACACCTTCAGGTACAGTTACTTCTAATTTTACTGTTTTATTTTCAGTCCCTTTACCATGACAAGTTGGACATGGTTCTTCAAATTCTTGACCACTACCCTCACACTTAGGACAAGTTTGCTCAGTTCTTACGCGTCCTAAAATTGTATTTTGTTCAACAGATACATGTCCTGAACCATGACAATAGCTACATGTTTTTTTACTTGTGCCTGGTTTAGCACCATCACCATGACATGTATGACAGGTAACATCTTTTCGAATAGAAATTTCTTTTTTAGTACCAAAAACAGCTTCATCGAATTCTAAAGTCATAGTGTATTGTAAGTCGTCACCTTTTCTAGGTGCATTTGGATCTCTTTGACGTGAACCACCAAAGAATGAGCTAAATATATCTTCAAAGCCTCCACCGAAGCCACTGAAGTCTTGTCCACCAAATCCTTGACTACCAAATCCACCTTGGGCACCGCTATGTCCAAATTGATCATAATTTGCACGTTTATTGTCATCACTTAGAACTTCGTATGCTTCAGAAATTTCTTTAAACTTTTCATCGGCGCCTTCTTCTTTATTGATGTCCGGATGATATTTTTTTGATAATTTACGATATGCTTTTTTTATTTCATCTTTTGAAGCATCTTTGCTTACGCCAAGAACTTCATAATAATCTCTTTTAGCCACAAGTATCTCTCCCTTTCTAAATTTTATAATTTAAACACATACTCAAGTATCTTAACTATAAAAGAAAAAGTCAAAGCCAATGTTCAATTGACTTTGACTTTTTGGCTTACATTTATAAATGTTTACATAGTAAACGTTATAAACGATTAGCTTTATTTTTTATCTTCGTCGTCTTTAACTTCTTTGAACTCAGCGTCTTCAACATTGCTATCATTTGATTGTTGTGAACTACCTTGTGCTTGTTGTTGAGCTTGTTGAGCTTGTTGATATACTTTAGCAGATAATTCTTGAATTACTTGTTCTAATTCTTCTTTTTTAGCTTTAATATCATCTAAATCTTGACCTTCTAATGCTGATTTAAGTGCATCTTTTTTGCTTTCAGCATTTGATTTGTCTTCTTCACTGATATTTTCACCTAAGTCTTTAATTGTTTTTTCAACTTGGAATACTAAGCTATCTGCTTCGTTTCTTAAGTCTACTTCTTCACGACGTTGTTTATCTGCTTCAGCATTTTCTTCAGCATCTTTAACCATACGATCAATTTCTTCATCAGATAATGCAGAACTTGATTGAATAGTGATATTTTGTTCTTTATTTGTACCTAAGTCTTTTGCAGTAACGTTTACGATACCGTTTTTATCAATATCAAATGTTACTTCAATTTGAGGTACACCACGTGGAGCTGGTGGAATATCAGTTAATTGGAATCTACCTAATGTTTTATTATCTGAAGCCATTGGACGTTCACCTTGTAATACGTGAATGTCTACTGCTGGTTGATTGTCAGCTGCTGTTGAATATACTTGAGATTTTGATGTTGGAATTGTTGTATTACGTTCAATTAACGTATTCATACGACCACCCATAATTTCGATACCTAATGATAATGGAGTTACGTCTAATAATACAACGTCTTTAACATCACCAGTAATTACGCCACCTTGGATAGCAGCACCCATTGCAACAACTTCATCTGGGTTTACACCTTTATGAGGTTCTTTACCAATTTCTTTTTTAACTGCTTCTTGTACTGCAGGAATACGAGTTGAACCACCAACTAGGATAACTTCATCAATTTCAGAAGTAGATAAGCCAGCATCTTTAAGTGCTTGACGAGTTGGTTCCATTGTTCTTCTGATTAATGAATCAGCTAATTCTTCAAATTTAGAACGAGTTAAGTTGATTTCTAAGTGTAATGGACCATTTTCTCCAGCTGAAATGAATGGTAATGAGATTTGTGTTTGAGATACACCAGATAAATCTTTTTTAGCTTTTTCTGCAGCGTCTTTAAGACGTTGTAACGCCATTTTATCTTGTGATAAGTCAACACCATTTTCTTTTTTGAATTCTGATACTAAATAGTCGATGATTACTTGGTCAAAGTCGTCCCCTCCAAGTTTGTTATCCCCTGCAGTTGATAATACTTCGAATACGCCATCGCCTAATTCAAGAATAGAAACGTCGAAAGTACCGCCGCCTAAGTCAAATACTAAAACTTTTTGATCTTGTTCAGTTTTATCTAAACCATAAGCTAATGCTGCAGCTGTTGGTTCGTTAATGATACGTTCTACTTCTAAACCAGCAATTTTACCAGCATCTTTAGTAGCTTGACGTTCAGCATCATTGAAATAAGCAGGTACAGTAATTACTGCTTTATCCACTTTATCTCCTAAATAACTTTCAGCAGTGTTTTTTAAATTTTGTAAAATCATTGCTGAAAGTTCTTGTGGTGTATATGATTTGCCGTCAATATCTACTTTATAATCTGTACCCATATGACGTTTAATTGATTGTACAGTATTTGGGTTTGTAATTGCTTGACGTTTAGCAACTTCACCTACTTGAGTTTCTCCATTTTTAAATGCCACAACTGATGGCGTTGTTCTAGCACCTTCAGGATTTTGAATTACTTTAGGTTCGTCTCCTTCTAATACAGATACGCAAGAATTTGTAGTACCTAAGTCAATACCTATTACTTTACTCATAATAAAATTCCTCCAATTTTAAAAATTTTTTAAATTTAAATCTTATTGATTAACTTTGACCATAGATGGTCTTAAAACTCTATCTTTTAATTTATACCCTTTTTGTAATTCTTGAGTGATTTCACCAGAATTGAAATCAGGATTGTCATCTTGAACAACAGCTTGATGGAAGTTTGGATCGAATTCTTGACCTTCAGAATCAATTTCTTCTAAGCCATTGTCTTTTAATGCTCTTAATAAGCTTTCATGAATCATTTGAACGCCTTTTTTGAGAGATTTAAATGATTCGTCATCACCCTCAATTTGAAGTGCACGTTCAATGTTATCGATAGTAGGTAAAATATCAGTAAGCACGGGTTGAGCTTGATATTTTTTATTTGTTTCATTTTCATTTCGAATTCGACGCTTATAATTTTCGAATTCAGCATATAATCTTAAATATTTTTCTTCATTTTCATTTGCTTTTAATTGTAATTGTTGAATTTCTTCGTCTTTAGATTGATCATTTTTATCTTCATTATCATGTTCAGATGTAGATTCATTATTTAATTCTTCTTCAGAAGGATTATTTTCTACATCATTTGAAGACGACGCTTCGTTTTTAACGTTTTCATTTTCTTCAGTATGTTCAGTGTTATTCTTCACTGATTCGTCTTTTTCTGTCATTTTATGCCCTCCAATATAATTACAATTAGATTCACCATATTTGATTAAGTAATTGAATCACATTTTGATAATGCATCGCAGTTGGCCCGATAACCGCAATTTGTCCTTTTAGTGCATCATCAAAATGGTACTGGCTCGTTATAATTGAAATATCACTTAACCCTTCATCTATTTCGTGGCCAATTTTAACATTAATTTCAGAAGTGGAAATATCTTCTAGTAACTCGATAATTTTTTCTGATTCTAGATATTGTAAAATTGGCTGAATAGAAGAAACATTGGTTTCGTTCAGTGCATCAATAAGTTTAACCTTTCCACCCATAAAAATGCTATTACTTTGTTTATGGAGATGAGAAGTTAGCATGATAGTTAATTCATTTATAAAGGATTGTTCCGCAATAGAATTTGTAAGTTGTTTTAATTTCTTATTAAAATCAAATTGACTTTTATAATAATTATCAGTCAAAAAATTTGAAATCCTTGTTAACCTTTCATCGTCAAACTCCATTGATTCACTTAAATGTAAATGTTCTACATGTCCAGAATTATAGATGATGACCATTATAATTATAGACGAATTTGCACGAATCAAATGAACATTATTTATAATATCTGTTTTGTGATTAGGTCGAACAACCAACGTTGCATATTGAGATTTTATTGATAATTCATCAGCAAAATAACTAAGGGCTGAAGAAATATCATAATGATTCTCAATCAAAAGTTGATTTAAACGTTGAACTTTATTTTGTTTTTGATGAGATGTTTGTTTTAACAATTGATTGACGTATAATCTAAAACCTTGTTCAGAAGGTGCACGCCCTGAAGATGAATGTATTTTTTCTAAAAAATTCAACTCTTCCAAATACTTCATTTCATTTCTAATAGTAGCTGGGCTTACATTTAAGTTATGTCTATCAATTAAGGTTTTAGAACCTATCGGTTGTCCTAAATCAACATAATCTTCAACAATTGCATTTAAAATGCTTAATTGCCTATTTGTAATCATGTCTTCACCTCATTAGCACTCCTTTGTCTCAAGTGCTAATTATAATTTAACAAATTGGTCAAAGTAAGTCAACGTTAAAGCTCTTATTTTTCAAAAAAATTTATTAATTTAATAGAAATGCTTCAAAAACTTCATTTCCAATGATTTTTCCCCTGTTGGTCAATGAAATATGGTTATCTCTTTCATAAAGTAAATTTTTCTTTTTCAGATTATTTATTGTCTCACCAAATACTTTATCCATTGAGGTACCAAATTTTGAAAGAAATTTAACTTTATCGACACCTTTATTCATTCTTAATCCTAAAAACATTTCTTCTTCCATTCTTTCTGATTGAGTAGGAAAATTGGAAGTTAAAATAGGACGTTGATGATTATTAATAGCATTGATGTAATGATTAACAGGATTGAGATTCGAATAGCGTTCCCCATTTACATATCCACTTGCGCCTGCTCCAAAACCATAATATTCTTCATTTAGCCAATAAGTCTTATTATGCCTTGATTCATGATGAGACTTAGCGAAATTTGAGATTTCATATTGTTTAAATGAGGTTTCTCCTAAAACATTCATTAAATATTGGTACATTTCAGCTCCTAGATCTTCGTTTGGCAATTTCAATTTGCCTTTTCGATACATATTATAAAATTGAGTTTTAGGTTCTAAAATTAATCCATAACTTGAAATATGATCTATATCCATTTGTATTGCTCTATTAAGACTATCTGAAAAATCTTCTAATGTTTGAGTTGGTAAATGATACATTAGGTCTAAACTAATCGATTCAATATTTGCTTTTCTAGCATACTCTACAGCATTATATATATCTTGAGATTTATGTGTTCTACCTAGAATTTTTAGTAATTCTGGTTTAAATGTTTGTACGCCCATAGAAATTCTATTTACACCATATGAGTGTAGTAATTTCACTTTATCTAAGGTTAATTCATCGGGATTTGCTTCAAATGTATATTCACCTTTAATTGAAAAAGTTGACTGTATTGCTTTTAAAAGTCTTTCAAGTTGCTTGAGATTTAAAGCTGTAGGCGTACCTCCTCCAACGTACATTGTTTCAAGATTTCTAATTTCACTTGTTTTCATTTCTTTAATTAATGCAGAAATATACTCATCTACTGGTTGTTTGTTAATAAAGTACTTATTAAAATCACAATATGTACAAATCCTAACGCAAAAAGGTATATGAATATATGCACTTTTTATTGACATCGTTACACCCTCATTTTTAAGTTTTTTAAAACACAAACGAGGTTGGAACACATGATTCTGGGTTCCAGCCTCGCATTAATAACCTATTCATCATCCATTTTAAGAACAGCTAAGAAAGCATCTTGTGGTATTTCTACGTTACCAACAGCTTTCATTTTTGCTTTACCAGCTTTTTGTTTTTCAAGTAATTTACGTTTACGGCTGATATCTCCACCATAACACTTAGATAACACGTTTTTACCCATAGATTTAATATTAGTTCGGGCCACAATTTTTTGACCTATTGCAGCTTGAACTGGAACTTCGAATTGTTGTCTAGGAATAAGTGTTTTTAATTTTTCAACAAGAGCTTTACCTCGTTCATATGCAAAATCTCTGTGAACGATAAAACTAAGTGCATCTACTTTGTCACCATTTAATAAAATATCCATTTTAACTAAATTACTTTCTTTATTTTCAATAAATTCATAATCAAATGAAGCATAGCCTTTCGTATTAGATTTTAATTGGTCAAAGAAATCAAATACAACTTCTGACAATGGAATTTCATAAACGATATTCACACGGATATCATCTAAGTAATCCATATTTATAAATTGGCCACGTTTACGTTGACACAGTTCCATAACTGCTCCAACATAGTCATTTGGCACCATCATTGTCGCTTTTACATATGGTTCATAAATCGCTTTAATTCTATCACGTTCAGGCATTTGAGATGGATTATCAACTGTAACTTCTGAACCATCATTCATTTCACATTTATATATAACTGAAGGTGCAGTCGCAATTAATTCTATTCCAAATTCTCGTTCAATTCTCTCTTGAATAATTTCCATATGTAGCATACCTAAGAATCCTGTTCTAAATCCAAATCCCAGTGCTTGTGATGATTCTGGTTCAAATTCTAATGATGCATCATTTAATTGAAGTTTTTCAAGAGCTTCTCTTAAATCGTTATAATCTTTATTATCAATTGGGAACAATCCACAATAAACCATTGGATTCATCTTTTTATACCCTTTTAACGGAGCATCTGCTGGTCTATCTACATGAGTGATAGTATCCCCAACACGTGAATCGTCGACATTTTTAATACTTGCAATAATATATCCAACATCGCCTACTGTAAGTTCTTCAATTGGTAGTTGTTTAGGAGTATTAATCCCAACCTCAGTAACTTCAAACTCTTTTCCTGTTGCCATCATTTTGATACGATCTCCAGCTTTTACAACACCTTCCATTACTCGAATAGAAGAAATAACGCCTCGATAAGGATCGTACTCTGAATCAAAAATAAGAGCTTTAAGCGGTGCACTAGGATCTCCTTCTGGTGGAGGAACAACTTCAACAATTTTTTCTAAGATTTCATCGATACCAATATTTGATTTGGCACTTGCTAACACAACTTCATCTTTATCTAAGCCAATAACATCTTCTAATTCTTGTTTTACTCTTTCTGGTTCAGCAGCGGGTAGATCTATTTTATTTACTACCGGTAAGAGTTCTAAATCATTATCTAGTGCTAAGTAAACATTAGCAAGAGTTTGAGCCTCGATGCCTTGTGCAGCGTCAACTACTAAAATAGCGCCTTCACATGCAGCTAATGAACGAGAAACTTCATATGAGAAATCGACGTGCCCTGGAGTATCGATTAAATGAAACGTATAAGTCTGTCCATCTTTAGATTCATATTTTAATCTAACAGCATTTAATTTAATTGTAATACCGCGCTCTCTTTCAAGATCCATTGAATCAAGCAATTGATTTTGCATTTCTCTAGTTTCTACAGATTTAGTATTTTCTAAAATTCTATCTGCTAACGTTGATTTACCATGATCAATATGAGCAATTATAGAAAAGTTTCTTATATTATCTCTTCGGTTATAGCGTTCTTGCATATCCATAACTTATCATTCTCGCTTTCGTAAATTTACCCGTATATGTATACATCTTTGACATAATATCGTTTTTAATCATTATTTGCAAATTTAAGAGAAAAGAATCATCATGTGAAGATTCTTTATTTACTTTTAATTTTAAGATTTTTCTTAAACTACATAACAATTATAAAGTGTTGTATAAAGGTTTCCAATAGTTAATATCGTTCTTTTTGTAAATAAATAGGTTTAATGTTAATAAATGATTGCACAAATATTCATGTTTTGATAAAATATTTCTTGTTGTAATCAAAATAAAATTTGATATGCTTAGATCACTTTTAGGAGGTGACAGTAATGCCAAATATTAAATCTGCTATTAAACGTGTAAGAACAACTGAAACTGCTGAAGCACGTAATATTTCACAAAAAAACGCTATGCGTACTGCAGTGAAAAATGCTAAATCAGCAATTGAAAATAATGCTGATAATAAAGCTGAATTAGTTAACTTCGCAATTAAATCAGTTGATAAAGCTGCACACAGTAACTTAATTCATTCAAATAAAGCTGACCGCATTAAATCTCAATTAATGTCTTCAAGCAAATAATCATTTAAAAAGTTCAAGCGATTAGCTTGAACTTTTTTTATTTATAAAGAAAGAATAAATAATTCTAAAATCAGTTGTTTATCCATATATGAGGATTTTAACTTATAATCAGTTTCTGCACATTGATCAATAATATTTAACAAATGAGTTAATTGATAATGTTTTACTTGATTTAAAGCCAATTTAACTCGGTATGGGTGCACATTAATTGTTTTAGCAATTTGTTGTCCGCTATATCCTTTTCGACTTAAAATTTTACATTGATAATATAATCGATAATTACTTGTTATTAATGCCAATAGTTTAATAGGTTCTTCTTTCATTACTATTAAATCTTTAATAAGTTGAATGGCTTTATATTTTTCCCCTTTTTGTATATATTCAGTTAAAAGAAAAACATTTTGTTCTAAACTTCTATTAATAATCTCTTCAACATCTTTTTTATTTATAGTTGTTCGCTCTCCTAAGAATAAAATGATTTTTTCTAATTCTTGCGAAACTATATTAAAGTTAATACCAGTTAATTCTATAAATAAATCTAATGCATCCTGTTTAATATCTTTAAAATTTTCATGAAGTTTATTTTTTATCCAATTTTTAATCTCTTGTTCAGACATCTGTTCAACTTTAGCTAGCTTGCTTGTCTTTTTTAAAGTCTTAGTAATTTTCTTTCTTTCATCTAATTTATTTTGATACACTTCAAAAATGATAAAGTTTTCTCCATCATATTTTTCTAAAAATTCGTTTACTTGTTCGTTGTTCGGTTGGATATCTTTTGAAACTTTCTCACCTGTAAAGATAAAAGCATTTTTAACAACAATAGCTTTTTTCTCTGAAATAAAAGGCATTGTTAATGCTTCTTCTATAATCTGATTAAAACTTGTATCATAAAGATTATATTTAACATAGTTAAAATCGTCTTTTTTTTCATTTAAGTAACTTTCTACGATGTCATTACTTTTTTTCTCCACTAGTTCTGGCACTTCTCCGTATATAGCCATTATATTATTAACCATGTAAACTTGCACCCTTTCAAAATTCTACCATTAAGTTATTATAGCATTGTGTAATTATTATTCTCTATCATTAACTTCTATTAAAGGATGCTATAAGTTGATTATCGAGATTTAAAGTGATTTCTCCATCAGTTTGAGTATTGTAGATATGAGAATTAATTTTCTCTAATTTATCTATCGTTTCATTATTAGGCAAATGAAAAGTATTATTTTTTCCACTTGAAATAATACTAATTTTAGGTTGTATGATTTCTAAAAAATATTTTGAACTACTTGTTTTACTGCCATGGTGTCCAACTTTTAGAACATCAATTAACGGTAAATGATATTTCTTTAATAATAAATTTTCATTTTCTTCAATTGCGTCGCCCATCAATAATAATTTGTAATTTTTGTACTCTATTAATGAAATTATACTTTGTGCATTTTTGTCTTCATTGGAATCAATAAAAGCATTTAAAAATGATATTTTAGCTTCTTTCAACTGAATATTATTAGTCTCTGAAACATCAATAACTTTTATATGATATATACTACAAAATGTATGTATAGTTTTAATTTGATCGACTGAATAACTTTTTATATATAAATACAAATTTTTAATTCTTATATTTTGTGCTAAATAAGGAAATTCGCCTATATGATCATTATGTGGATGAGTAAGAATTAAGTGATCAATTTTTGATATTCCTCTAGATTTTAAAGTAGGAATAATATGATATTGCGCAATATTATGATTATCTTTAATCTTCGTTTGAACTACTTTACCACCAGTATCTACCATCACAGTTTCATTATTTTTTGTTTGAAAAAGAAAACTATCACCTTGACCAACATTTAAAGCAGTAAACGTCGTTGCTAATGGCTGATTAGTTAATCTTATAAATATTATAAATAAGATAATTATAATTAAGAATGCTCTATAATTTTTATAACATATAAATATAGTTAGTAGAGTTAATAAAATGAAACAGTAGAGTAGACTTAAATTTGATTGATCAGCGATATTTATTTGGTAATTTCTAAATAAAATGAACGGTTGCATTATTCTATCGTGCAGTTCAAATAATTGATTTGCAACCATATTTATACATCGCAAGTCACTAAAGAAATGATAGAAAGTAAATAGAACAATAGAAAGTGGAAAAATAATGAAAGAATATAATGGAACAAATATGACATTAGAAATAAAACCAATCCATTGAAACTGATTAAAATGGTAAATACTAATAATCATGGATGAAAATTGAGCGATAATTGTTATATAAATATAATTCTTTAAAATTGATTGATTATTAAATAATGGCTTAGAAAATAGTATAAAAAAAGAAATAATGAAAGAAAATTGAAATCCAATGTCATAAGCAAAATTCATATTCCAAATTGTCATAAATAAAAAGACCAACGATAATACACTTATAGACGAAATTTTAAAAGTCTTAGGGATAATAAAAAAAGTAATAGCGGTTAAAACTGCTCTTATAGCACTCGGTGCAAAATTTGTATAAAAAATAAATAGTATTAGTATCATAATAATAAAAATTCGTATGAATAATTTTGGAATATTAAACCTGACCAAACTATATTGAATGATAAAAATAATGGTAGCAACGTGTGATCCACTGACAGCAAGTAAATGATAAATACCTATCGCTTTAACTTTATCTAAGTAATCTGTATCAATTGCACTAGTATCTCCAGTAATTAAAGCTAAGACTCTCTCTGGATATTTTAACGAAGAATGGTATAACTTGTTTTGAATATAATTTAGGTGTTTATCTATAAAACTTATATGATTAACTTTAGTACAATGTTTATTATCTATTTGATCGATATAAACATAGACTTCATTATGAATACTATTTGTGATATTTCCATTAATTTTACATTCTCGATTTTTTAAATCTTTAGCTTTCAATTGTGGACTTTTAAAAGTAAAGTGATAATTATTATGTTTATATTGAAATTGTCCTTTAATAATTTGATTGAATTGTTTTATATCATTTTGAAACGTTACTTTTGAATTTATATTACTGTGGACTTTTAAATTTTGGAGTATAAAATGATTTGTTTTCAAAGTATGGTGTACTTGAAATAAAGCTAGAAAGAAAAAGGATAAAATTAATAAATAGTGGTATAAAGGAATACTCTTTCGATACACAATAATTAATATAATAGCAAATATTAAAATTGAAAATAATTTAAGATGAACCCATAATATACCACTTAAAAAAGAAAGTGCATATAAAACAACTAACATTCTTTAGTTAAAAATTCAGCTATTTTATTAGCAGAAAATGGTATTTTTTCATACTCAATACCTGCTTGATTTAATAATTTAATAGCATATTTATGATTATGATAATCTTTTGCATAGTATATTTTCTTAATACCTGCTTGAATAATAGACTTAGTACAGTTTAAACAAGGAAAATGTGTGACATATATCGTTGCATTATCTGATGATACACCTTGTTTTGCGCATTGTAATAATGCATTCATTTCTGCGTGAATGGTTCTAATACAATGACCATCTTCTATTAAACATCCTACATCAATACAGTGAACTTCTCCTGCTACTGAGCCGTTATAACCTCCTGCAATTATTCTATTGTCTTTTACAATTGTTGCGCCTACTGATAGTCGTTGACATGTAGAACGTAATGCAAGCAAATGGCTTTGTGCCATAAAATATTCGTCCCATTTTATTCTATCCATAAAGTTCAACTCCTTAAAAAAATATATATCTATTATAATTTATATTAAAAATTCTTCCAATTTAATTTATGTAGTAAAGTAATCTTTAAGTTTCTCGAAAGTTTTCCCTCCAATTCCTCTTACTTGTTTTAAGTCTTCAACCTTATTAAATTGTCCCTTTTCCTCTCTGTATTTAATAATCTCTTTCACTTTAGTTGGACCTATACCTGGAACATTAAGCAATTCTCTTTCATTTGCTGTGTTAAGATTGACTTTAATACTTTCAGAAGTATTTAAATCACTTTGATTAGTGGGTGTAGCATTTAGTTTCGTTTCATTTTTATTAGGTATATAAATCATTTTTTGATCAGTAAGTTTTTCAGATAAATTGATTTTTGTAATATCAGCATTTTCAGAAACTTTAGCTTTTTTTAGTACATCTTTAACTCTATCGTTCTTTTTCATTTCATAAACATCTGGTAATTTAACCGCTCCTTTGACATCTACATAAATAGTTGAATTTTCTTTAGAAGAAGTGGATAAATTATTATCATTTTTATTTTTATTATATTTTTCATTATTATTAAATTGGCTATTGTTAGCATTAGATGTTGTCATATATTCTGAAGGCTCATTATTTTTCATAAGCATGAGAATCACTATAAAAAGTAACACTACTGCAATTAAAATGATGATATGAGTCTTCCACTTAGTTAACAATTGAATTATTTCATTTCTATACTTAAACAAAAACTCATCTCCTTATATGTATAAACGTATAAGAAGATGAGTTTACTTTATTTTATTTATAAGCAACAAAAAACAATCTGTCACCTTTTTCATTATGATTATTGATGTCAAAGTCTACAAAAGTTTCAATACGATTAAATCCAGTTTGTTTTAACAATCGAATATAGAAATCCTTTTCAAATGTTCTTTGATAATGTGATTCATTAAAACGGTGATAATTACCATTATGCTGTTTTAAAAAGAAACTCATATCATGATAAACACTATAAGGTTCTTCACCCTTTATAGCTTCCCACGCTAAAAATATATCATCATTATCATCAATATAACATTGATTATTAAATGCTGTGTTCATTTTATATATCGTATGAATATCGAATATAAACATTCCTAAATCAGATAAATGATTAAATACACAATTAAACGTATTTACGATATCATCAATATCAGGTAAATAATTCAGGGAATCACAAAATATTGTTACAACATCATATGTTGTATTTAATGAAAAATCGGTCATGTCACCTTCTAACCAAGTAACTTGATTAGATTTATTTGCAGCAATAGATAACATGTCTGTACTTAAATCCATGCCGGTAACCGTGCCAATAGAAGGAAGTAATTGCGTTAAACTTCCGGTGCCACAACCAATATCAAGAATATTCATTGAATCATTAGAAGACATTGTTCTTGTATAATATTTTACAATATTAAACCATTCTTCATAAGGTTGATCTTGAGTAAGCTGATCATAAACTTTACTCATTTCAGTGTATTGCACCATTTTAATATGCTACCTGATTATATGATTCTATTGGAGCATCTTGATAAAGTTTCTCTATATTATAGTAATTGCGTTCATCTTTATGGAAAATATGAACTACTACGTCTGCTAAATCAATTAAGACCCATCTTGCACTTTGATAACCTTCCATACGCTTTACTTCAATATTATTTTCATGCACTTTTTCTTTTACTGCTCTAGCAATTGATTGAACTTGACGTTCATTGTTACCGTGACACACTACAAAATAATCAGTCATATCACTAATACCTTGCATATTAAGAGAAACAATATCTTCTGCTTTTTTATCTTCTGTCGCTGTGACAGCAATATTTAATAATTCTTCTGAATTCATTTAATCATCCTTTATCTTTTGATCACTATAATTATAATAATTTAAACATTCAATCGTAGAACCATAAACAGTAATATCTTTACTAATTAAAAATAGCACTGTTCGCTTTGATATTTCATAAATTGTTTTATCTAAGCTACCTTGATTGTATGCCATATCTCTAATTTCTTCAACTCCTGGAGTTTTTCTACCAGGTTCTATATAGTCAGCAATAAATACCAATTTTTCAGTTTTTGTCATTTCTTTACGACCAGTAGTGTGATATTTAATGGCTAATAATGTTTCTTCATCTTCGATGCCATAATCAGCCTTCATTAATGCTGCACATACAGGTCCATGAAGAATTTCACTTCCATAACTTAACAAATTGCTATCTAAATCATGTTGGCGAACGACTTGATACATTTTTCCTAAATCATCATATTTACAATAATCATGTAAAATGCCTGCTAACTCTGCTTTACTTTTATCTCCATCATAGATTTCAGCAAGCTTAACTGCTGTGTCAGCTACTCTAAGAGAATGTTTAAAACGCTTTTCGGGCAATTTATTTTCGATAAGTTTTTTTGCTTCTTTAGTGTTCATAGAATCCTTCCTCTCTAATATATTTACTAACATTTCGAGGGACTAAAATATCAATTGTTTTTTTATCTTTTACACGTTGTCTAATCATTGATGAACTAATATCCATTCTTGGAATAGATATGGAAATCATATTTTCATCAACCCTTTGAATATTTTTTTCTCTATTTACTACTATAAAGATAATCATTTGCTTTAATTCATCTATTTTATACCATTTATCAAGTTGATCATATTGGTCTGATCCTATTACAAAATAAAACTTATCGTAAGGATTTTGGTCAATTAAAGCTTTTAATGTATCATACGTATAACTTTGACCTTTTCTTTCTAATTCTGCATAACAAATATTTCCGAAACCTAACTGCTCGATTACCATATTAATCATTTTGATGCGATAATGAGCATCTAAGTAATCGTTATGTTCTTTAAGTGGAGCCATATAACTTGGTAAAAAATAGAAAACATCCGGTTTAATTTTATGAAATACTTCATTAGCTACTAACATATGTGCAGTATGAATAGGATTGAATTGTCCGCCGTATAAAACAATTTTTTTCATAGAATTATGGTAATGAAATTTCCTTATTTTCTTGAGATTCTCTATAAATGATTATCATTGATCCAATGACTTGGACCACTTCACTATTAGTAGCTTGACTTAGCGTTTGGGCTAAATCGTTTTTATCATCAAAATTATTTTGAAGTATATGAATTTTAATTAATTCTCTATTTTCAAGTGTTTCATCTATTTGACTAATCATATTATCATTAATTCCAGCTTTACCTATTTGAAAAATTGGATCAATGTTATGCGCCAAACTTCTTAAATATCTTTTTTGTTTACCTGTTAGCATAGCATATTATTCTCCTTTTAATTGATTTAAAACTGCTAATTTCATTTCTTTAATTTCAGCATCTTTGCCAGTCCATATTTTAAAGCTCTCAGCACCTTGATATACAAACATATCTAGACCATTATAAATAGGGTTACCCTTCTCTTCAGCTTGTTGTAAAAATGATGTTTTATAGGGAATATAAATGATATCACTTACCAATGTATTCGGTGATAATTGATTGAGACGAATTACACTCTCTTTATTATTATCTAATCCTGCTGATGTTGTATTAATAATAATATCAAACTCATCAAGATATTGTTCAGCTTGTTGTAGGGTAATCGCATTAATATCTAATTTCCAATTATCAAAGCGACTCATTGTTCTATTCGCTATAGTTAATTTAGGCTGTACACATTGTGAAAGTGCAGTTGCAATACCTTTGCTTGCGCCCCCAGCTCCAAGAATTAAAATATATGCATTAGATAAGTCAGGATATACTTGTTTTAATCCTTTTACGTATCCAAGACCATCAGTATTATAACCAATCCATTTATTCCCCTCTATTTTCACAGTATTCACTGCACCTACAGCTTTAGCTTGTTCATCAATATCATCTAAGAATGGAATGATGCGTTCTTTATGAGGAATAGTAACATTAAATCCACTTAAATTTTTTTCAGTTATTATTTCTTTAATATTATCGAAATCTTGAACCGGTATATGCAATGCTTCATAAGTATCATTTAAACCTAAAACTTTAAAATTAGTATTATGCATCACTGGTGATAATGAATGTGAAATCGGATCTCCTATCACTGCAAATTTCATTATGAATCCTCCCTACATAATAGATTGTCTTAAAACAACATCAACACTTTTAGGAACTCGGACAATCACTTTTGCACCTGCTTCGATTGTAATAAAGCCCAATCCAGAAATCATAATGTCACGTTTTTCTTTCCCTGTTTCTAGACGTACAGCTTTCATATCACTTATATTAAATTTTTCTGGATTACTAGGTGGACTTAATAAATGTCCTATTTGCTTTCGCCATAAATCATTTGCCTTTTCAGTTTTAGTTCTATGAATATTTAAATCATTAGAAAAATAACATACAAGTGGTCGTTTCCCACCAGAAACATAATCTATCCTAGCTAATCCACCGAAGAATAAAGTTTGTCCCTCATTTAATTGAAATACACGTTGTTTAATTTCATTCTTAGGAATAATCACTTTTAATTCTTTTTCAGTAACATAATGGGTCATTTGATGCACTTGTATAATGCCAGGTGTGTCATACATAAAAGTTTTCTCATCTAAAGGAATATCTATCATATCTAATGTTGTACCTGGAAATCTTGATGTTGTAACGACATCTTTTTCACCTACACTTTGCTCAATTAATTTATTGATTAAAGTTGATTTACCAACATTTGTAGTACCAACGATATAAACATCTTGATGATTTCTAAAACGGTTGATTGATTCTAAAAGTGCATCAATACCCCATCCTTTATGAGCTGATATTAATACCACCTCTTCAGCTTCTAATCCATACTTTCTAGCTGTTCTTTTTAACCATTCTTTTACACGACGTTGGTTAATTTGTCTTGGTAAAAGATCTAATTTATTCGCTGCCAAAATGATTTTCTTATTTCCTACAATTCGTTTTAAAGCATTAATAAACGATCCTTCAAAGTCAAAAACATCAACTACGTTAACGATAATCCCTTGTCTATCGGATAATCCATTTAATAAATTTAAAAAATCTTCACTATCCATTCCTACATCTTGTATTTCATTATAATTTTTTAATCTAAAACAACGTTGGCATATAACATCATCTCTAAATAAATTATGTTCTGGCACATACCCAGGTGCGTTTTTATCTTCAGATTGTAAAGGAGCGCCACAACCGATACATTTTAAAGTTTCATCCAATCAATTTTCCTCCCATGTAATATAACCTTTTCTTTTAAAATAGTTTAATAATCGACGTTCGATTATTCTATTTAGTCTAGTTAAAAATCCATCTGTCTTTTTGACAGGAACTACCATGATAGTATATAGACCGTTATTATTGCCACCAAGTACGTCTGTAAGCATTTGGTCACCTATAACGATTGTTTCTTCTGGTTTAATATTCATGTGTTGTATCGCTTTTTTAAAAGCTCTTCCCATAGGTTTTCTAGCTTTAAAGATAAAATCAACGTCTAAGTCTTTCGAAAAACCGGAAACACGTTTTTCATTATTATTTGATACTATTGTAATCGTTAAACCTAAATCATTTGCCTTTTTAAACCATTCTTGTATTTCTTTCGTTGGTGTTTTAACGTCCCAACCTACTAATGTATTATCTAAATCTGTAATAATACCTTTAAAACCAGAATTTGCTAATTTTTCAATATCAATTTGAAATACAGATTGTACATAATCATTAGGCATAAAATATGTTTTAATTAATCCCATTCATTTCACCTTTAAGTTATTTATTTTTTATATTTCATTAACCAACTGTTCAACAATTTTACTTGATGATTGAGCTGCTTTACCAAGAAACTCTTCAAACGACATCTCTGCTTCCCCATTTGCTAAATCAGAAACAGCACGAGTAACGATAAAAGGTAAATTAAATTGATAACAAGTTTGAGCAATAGCCGTTGCTTCCATTTCAACTGCCATAGCTTTTGAAAACTGACGTTTAATTTTTAATCGCTGTTCACTACTACCAATAAAACTATCGCCACTTACAATTTGACCAATTTTAGCGGTTAAATTTTGTTGTTTTACAACTTTTTCAGTTAATTGGAGTAATTGTTGGTTAGCTTCAAATTGAGCTGGCATTTGAGGTATTTGACCGATGTCGTATCCAAAGGCAGTTGCATCTGCATCATGGTACATCACATTATTACTAATTAAAATATCTCCAACTGATAAACTATCATCTAAAGCACCAGCAGAACCTGTATTTATAATCAATGTAGGTTTAAATTTTTCAATTAATAGTGTTGTCGAAATTGCAGCATTTACTTTTCCAATTCCACTTTGTGTTAAGACAACATCTTTATTATTTAGTTGCCCACGATAAAATTTTACATGTGCTACTTCAATCTCATTTAAATTCACTAATTTATGTTTTAAAATCGCTACTTCTTCTTCCATAGCTCCAATAATTCCAATCATATTTACACCTCAACTTTAATCTTAGCACATGTTATTCTAACATAATTTCTAGTTCATCACGACTAACTTTTTTTATTAAATCATCTTGAAAAATATTTAATAAAAAAACTGTCGATACAGTTAAACACTGTCGACAGTTAAATTTTAAATTACATATTTATTTATGGTTAACCTTTCCATAAAGTAGCTAAATCTTGTAGAGACAATACACCTGTTATAATTGTAACAATAACTGCTACAATGCCAAATACTAACATCCATATTGGATGTTTATAATCTCCAACAATTGATTTTTTTCTACTCGCTATCAATATTGCACCCAAAGTAATCGGTAAAATCCATCCATTTATTGCTCCTGCAATAATCAATAAACTAATTGGTTTTCCAATTAATAAGAAAATTATTGTTGAAATCACGATGAAGACAATGACAATCAAATTATTTTTATTAAATAATGATTTGTGTAATGTTTTTAAGAAAGTTGCACTTGTATATGCTGAACCAATCACTGATGACATTGCGGCTGCGAAAATAACAACTCCAAAAATATTTTTTCCTATTGGTCCAATAGCATGTTCAAATACTGATGCTGGCGGATTATCTGCATTTAAAGTGACACCTGTCACTACAACTCCAAGTACTGCTAAGAATAATAATGTTCTCATAATACCTGTAGTTAAGATACCTGCAATAGCTGAACGATTCACAAATGGTAAAAACTCTTTACCTTTCATTCCAGAATCAAGTATTCTATGTGCACCAGCAAATGTGATGTATCCACCTACTGTTCCTCCAACTAAAGTAATGATTGGTAAAATTAATTTAATAGGATGTTCTGGTGCAACTGTATGAACAAGTGCATCACCATAGGGAGGGTTAGATACAACCATGACATAAGCTACTACTAATATCATTATTACTCCTAAAATCATTGAAACAATATCCATAATTTTTTGACCACTTTTACTTACAAATATTAAAATTGCAAAAATGGCTGTAATAGCTGCTCCCCATTTAACATCAAGTCCAAACATTGCATTCAATCCTAAACCTGCACCAGCTATGTTCCCGATATTAAAAGCAAGTCCTCCAAAAGCAATCAATATTGAAATTAAAGTTCCTAATCCAGGTAACACTTTATTTGATACTTCTTGACCACGTAAACCTGTTACAACTAATACGCGCCAAATATTAATTTGAGCTCCAATATCAATTAATATAGATATTAAGATTGCAAAAGCGAAACTTGCATAAAATTCTGCCGTAAACACAGCAGTTTGAGTTAGAAATGCAGGACCGATCGCTGATGTAGCCATTAAAAATACAGATCCATAAAGTAAGCGTCTATGACTTTTTGTAAATTTAAAATTGTCTTTATCTTGTTTTTGATTTAAATTTTCTTTCATTAGAAAACCCCCTTATAAGGATTGAATATCAATGCCTTCTTTCGTTAATTTTTTTCTTATTTGTTCAACAAATTCTAGTGCATGTTTACCATCACCGTGAACACATATTGTATCTGTTTCCAAATCAATTTCTTTTCCATTGCGACTTATCACTTTGTTTTCAGTTACCATTTTCAAAACTTGTTTTAATGCTTCGTCAGAATCAGTAATGACTGCGTCTGGTTCTTTACGACTAACTAATTGACCATTATCTTCGTAACGTCTATCAGCAAATACTTCAGAAGCTGTTTTCAATCCGATTGCTTTAGCTTCAGATATTAATAATGAATTAGATAAACCTACAAGCACTATAGTAGAATCAAAATCGTATACTGCTTTTGCAATTGCTTTTGCAATTGCTTTATTTTTAGCACCCATATTATACAGTGCACCGTGTGGTTTAACATGATTTATTCGTGTTTGGTGTACTTTACAAAATCCTTCTAAAGCACCTAACTGATAAACTATTAGGTTATATACTTCGGTAGGACTAATATCCATCTTTCGACGACCAAACCCTTTTAAATCTGGAAGTCCGGGATGAGCGCCAATACTCACATGATTTTCTTTAGCTAATTTTACTGTTTGATTCATTACATTTTCATCACCCGCATGAAAACCACAGGCTATATTAGCAGATGTAATTAAAGGAATGATATCTTTATCACCTCCAAATGAATAGTTACCAAATGCTTCACCTAGATCACAGTTTAAATCAACTTTCATCATAATTTCACTCCTTTAACTATTTGATGTTTTTCAAGGAATTTAATATCAACTTCTTCTGCATTTCCTTTTGCATATGGTGGGTAACTTAATACTGCATATAGAAAATCAGCCGTAGTAGTGAAACCATCAATTACCATTTCATCAAGTGCCACTTTTAATTTGTTAATCGCAGAAGTTCTATTAGAGTCTTTTACGATAACTTTTGCAACTAGTGAATCATAGTAAGGAGATACTTGATAACCAGCATATAATAACGAATCTACTCTAATATTAAAACCTTGAGGTAAGTGTAGACGTTTAACTTTACCTGGAGTAGGTTGGAATTTCTTTTCTGGATTTTCAGCGTTGATACGTGCCTCTATTACATGACCATTGAATACAATATCTTCTTGACTGAACGGTAATTTATTATGTAATAACAAATATAATTGTGCTTGTAATAAATCTCTATCTGCACGCATTTCAGTAACAGTATGTTCTACTTGTATTCTTGCGTTCATTTCAATAAAGTAATGTGCATCTTCAGTAACTAAAAATTCAATAGTACCAGCACTACGATAATTAGAAGCTTTTGCAACTTTGACAGCATCATTACATATTTTTTCACGTCGTTCTTCAGATAATGCTGCACATGGTGCTTCTTCTATTAATTTTTGATTTTTTCTTTGGACTGAACAATCTCGTTCACCTAAATGAACATAATTTTCTTTTCCGTCACCAATCACTTGAACCTCTACGTGTTTTGCAACAGGAATAAATGCTTCCACATACACACGATCATCATTAAAATATTTTTGACCTTCACTTTTAGCTTCTTTTAATGATTTTTCAAGTTGATTTTCTTCTTTAACAATTCGAATACCTTTACCGCCACCACCGCTTGCGGCTTTTAATACTAAAGGATATCCTATGTCTTTTGCTAATTCTTTAATTTCTTCTACAGAATTTACTGCATCTGTTGAGCCAGGAATAACTGGCACTCCTGCTGAATGAACAGTTTGACGAGCAGTTATTTTATCACCCATCATTTCCATTGTTTTTTTGTTAGGGCCAATAAAATGAATATCATTTTCTTCAACTTTTTGGGCAAATGTTGTACTCTCCGATAGAAAGCCGTATCCAGGATGAATAGCATTAGAACCTGTGATTTCAGCTGCACCAATAATACGCTCTATATTTAAATAACTATCTAAAGGATTTGCTTCTCCAATGCAAACTGCTTGATCAGCCAAGCTTACATGAAGACTTTTTTCATCACCTTTAGCGTATAATGCAACAGTTTCTATTCCCATTTCTCGACACGCTCGAATGATACGTACCGCAATTTCTCCTCTATTCGCTACTAAACAACGATACATATTTCTGTCCCCCCTTTTACTTCACTTTAACTAGAACTTGATCGTATTCAACGTTTGTACCATGTTCAATAACAATGTCGGTAATCTCACCATCTATATCACTAGTCACTTCATTCATTACTTTCATTGCTTCAACATATCCGATAACATCACCAGATTTAATGTTATCACCTACTTGAATTATAGGATCCGTTAATTCCTTGCTATCTTGTAAGAAAAATGTGCCTACCATAGGAGAAGTAATTGTTTTTGCTGAATCATTTGAAGGGTTATTTTCTGAAATATTTTTATTTTGAGAATGTCCTTCAGATTGTATTACTGGAGTACTATTATTTTGATTGTTACTTTGTTCAGTAAAATCTAATTCGATTTCGTTTTTGTTATCTTTATATTTAAATTTTTTTACATCATTTGATTTTACAAGTTTAATGACTTCTTCTATTTTTTTAATATCCATAACTATCTCTCCTCTGTAATGATTGTAGTCAATTTCTTTGCTGTCGGTCTCATTTCGCTCATATTAAAGGTTGGTGATGTGTTAATTTCAGTTTTTAAATGATTAAAGTGATTTAGATATTGTTCCTGAGCCTTTGTAGCCTCTTCAATCGTTGACCACTTAAATCGAATTAAATCTCCCGGCTTAAATTGAGCAATTTTATTTAAATCCAGTTGAGTGACTGTAGCAATTTTCGTATAGCCACCTATAGTTTGTTTATCATTTAATAAGATAATAGGATTACCATCATTTGGGACTTGAATGCTTCCTAAAGCAACAGGTTCTGAAATAATATCTGCTCCAGTTTTAGGAGGAATACACTCACCATTAAGACGATATCCCATTCTATCAGATTTTTCAGAAACTTTATACTCCATATTAACGAGTTTATTTATACTTTCCTTTGAAAATGCTTCGATTTGTGGGCCAGTAATAATATGTATTATATTATCTTCGGGAATAGCATTATAAACTGTTGTTTTGCCCAAGTTTTGTTTGAAAGATAGATTTTCTTTTAAGCATATCAAATCTCCTTTTGATAATGGTCTTCCTTTGTAACCGCCAATTTTACTTCTAGTATGTGTCGAGTAACTTTCTGCTATTGGTTGAATATCTAAAGGATGGCCAAAGAAAATATAACCACGGGCGCCTGCAGTCACTGCTCCAACTTTCAAAATATCGCCTTTACATGCATAAATCACAGTATTAATATCAACTGTCTCTTCATTTAATTTTGCGTTTACATGTGCTCCTGTCAAAATAAATGTATTATCTTTATTGAATTGAAGTGTTGGACCGATAATAGTGTATTCAAGGCTGGGTCCATTATTACCAATTAAAGACTTACCAATTAAATAACTATATAAATCCATAGCTCCAGCACTTGAAAAACCAAGGTGTTGAAAACCAAATCTTCCTTCATCTTGAACAGTTGTGAACATACCAGGTTGAATAATACTAATCGACATGATTTAACACCCACTTTTCTTTATTAAATCGATTTTCTGCTATTTCACTTTGGATGTCGTTAAATGTATTTTCATCAATAGAATAAAACTTAATATAATCCCCCGCTTGATATAAAGACATTTCATTGTCATTGATATCAAATACTTTTAATGGTGTTCTTCCAATAATTTGCCAACCACCTGGTGAATCAGAAGGATATAAACCAGTTTGATTATTTGCTATTCCTACTGACCCTGCGTCAATGTTGACTCTAGGTTCATCTCGACGTGGAGTATGTAAACGAGAATCTAATCCGCCTAAAAATGGAAAGCCAGGCATAAAACCTAACATGTAAACGAGATATTCATTTTGAGTATGGATTTCAATGACTTCATCAGTAGTTAGTTTGTTATGTTTAGCTACATATGATAAATCAGGTCCGACTTCTGAATTATATAATACTGGAATATGTATGATCGTTTTATCTGAAATATCTTTAGCATGTTCACCATTTAACTGCTTTAAATCTAATATATCTATTAATTGATTAAAATTAAGCTTTTTATTATCAAAGCTTATCATAATTGCCCTATATGACGGTATCACATCTTTGATACCATCTATTCTTTTAGCGTGTATATGTTTAGTAACGGATTCAACATCTCTGTAATTACTTTCAGATATTTCTTCTTTAAAATAAAGTGCAATTGATTGTTCATTAATAATCTTTATTTCCAAAGATGATGGTCCTCCTTCAATTATAAATAACGTATTTCATTCTATATATTAGTAATATAAAATATCCACGTATTCATAGTAGTTTCATATGTATTTCAAATAGACAATAATAAAAGAAGGCGAGTAATGCATCGATGTAATCGCTTACCCCCTTTCAGTACAAGATATTTATATAATTTGTCTACATTGTTATTTAAGCATATATTTATATTTTTGTCATGTGAAAGTTCTAAAAATTAAATGAATGTACTTGCTTATATCTAATTAATAGTTAAATAATTATAAATATTTAACTATAAAAAAATCCAAAAATCAAAATGATTTTTGGATTTTTTGTTACTTAATATCAACGATTTTAACTTTCATTTCTCCACCATTTGGAAGTGGAACACGAACTTCATCATTTAAACTTTTACCAATAAGTGCTTTCGCCATTGGAGATTCATTCGAAATTTTTCCTTTAAACGCATCTGCTTCTGCAGATCCAACAATTTGATAGCTTTCTTCTTCATCGCCAGGTAATTCGACAAACGTAACAGTTTTACCAATTTGAATAACATTGTTATCACCGTTGTCTTCAATAATCAAAGCATATCTAAGCATGTGTTCAATACGTTGAATATCTTGCTCAATAAAACCTTGTTCATCTTTAGCAGCATCGTATTCTGAGTTCTCAGATAAGTCACCAAAAGATCTAGCAACTTTGATTTTTTCTACTACTTCAGGACGTTTAACTGTTTTAAGTTCTTCTAATTCTTGTTCTAATTTTTCATAACCTTCCTGTGTCATTGGATATTGTTTTTGATTTTCCATAAGTTCATCTTCCTTTTCAACAAGTTAATTTAATTCTGAAAAAATACATATTATTCGTTAATGCTTACCAACAAGCGTTTGTATTTTTGTTGTCATTATATCAATTGCTACCTTATTACTTCCACCTTCTGGAATAATAATGTCAGCATATTTTTTTGTTGGTTCTATAAATTGATTATGCATAGGTCTGACAACATTTAAATATTGGTTAATAACTGATTCCATTGAGCGCCCTCGCTCTTTTGTATCACGTACAAGTCTTCTTAAAATACGTAAATCAGCATCAGTATCAACGTATATTTTAACATCCATCATATCACGTAATGTTTTATTTTCCAAAGCAAATATACCCTCTACGATAATAACATCTTTAGGTTCAAATGCAATTGTTTCATCACTTCTAGTATGATTTTTATAATCATATGTTGGAACTTCCACCGCTTGACCGTTACGTAAATCCTTTAAATTACTAATCAGTAAATCATTATCAAATGCAAAAGGATGATCATAGTTAGTTTCAAGACGTTCTTCAAATGTTAAGTGCGATTGATCTTTATAATAATAATCTTGAGCAAGTAAAGCAACACTATGGCCTTCTAAATTTTTCATTATTTCATTTGTAACAGTTGTCTTTCCTGATCCTGAACCGCCAGCGATTCCGATGATTGTTGTCTGTGTCATTAGCCAATTTCCTTTCTCATCATATTATTAGGATAAATAGGATGATCCACTTTAATTTGAACAATTTGAAGAGGATGACGTGCTGCATCAAGGTGGTTTCCTTCTTCATCATAAATGACATCAATAACCTGTTTAAATGATTCAATTTCAGGTCCAAAAAATTCAATTTCTTGGCCTGGTTTAAAGTGATTTCTTTGTTGTATTGTAGCAATATGAGTTGCTTCGTCATAATCTAAAACTAATCCACAAAAATCATATGGTGACTTTTTATTTTGTTGAACACCAAACATTTGCTCTTCATATCCAGGCGTTCCTTCAAAGAAAGCAGGTGCTGTATCTCGATTAGCACATTTGTCTAATTCAATTAACCACTCTGGTTTAATTTTAAAATTATCTGGATCTTCTGCATATGCATCAATAACCTTACGATAAACTGATACTACCGTAGCAATATAATGAATAGATTTCATTCGCCCTTCAATTTTTAAAGAATCTATACCAATATCCATCATTTGAGGAATAGACTCAATTAATTTTAAATCTTTTGGACTCATAGCAAAAGGCACAACATCGCCATCTTGATAAAATAAATCTAATTCCCCCTCTTCATCAACAGCTAGTAAATCATAATCCCAACGACAACTTTGGCAACAACCACCTCTGTTAGAGTCTCGTGCTGTCATGTGATTACTTAAAGTACATCTACCTGAATAAGCAATGCACATTGCACCGTGAATAAAGGCTTCTATTTCGATATCAACATTGTCTTTCATTTCTTTCATTTCCATAGCGCCTGTTTCACGAGCTAATACTACTCGATCAAGTCCTTCTTCTTTCCAGTATTCCACAGCTTTGTAATTAGAAAGAGATTGTTGTGTTGAAAGATGAATTTCTAATTTAGGAGCTACTTTCTTACATGTTTCAATAATAAGTGGATCAGCTACAATAATTCCTGTTGCACCTGTAGCTTCTAATTGACGTAAATAATCTTCTAAACCGTCTATATTTTCATCATGAGCGATAATATTAGTCGTAACATAAATTTTTGCACCATAACGGTTTGCAAATTCAACGCCTTCTTTAATTTCTTCCATTGTAAAGTTATCAGCGTTAGAACGTAACCCGTATTCTTGTCCACCTAAAAATACTGCATCAGCACCATAGTGAACCGCAATCTTTAACTTCTCTAAGTTTCCAGCAGGCGCTAATAATTCAGGTTTTTTTATTTTTCTTTTAGCATTTACTTCCATTTCATTTAACGTCTTCATACTGGCGCCTCCCTTAATATACTGTTTGTTTATATAAGAACCCTTCATCAAACGGACGATGTTCAGGTTGAATTTCTTCTATTGGATCAATTAACATAAATTTTTCATCTTCATAAGCTTCTGGATCTTCATGATATAAGTCAATGGCTTCTCTATATTGTGCTGTAACAGTATTAATGTATGCTTCACTTTGTAAGATACCATCAATTTTAAATGAATCGATATTTGCTTCAAAGAATGGCTCTAATTCTTCAATTAAACAGATATCATTAGGAGACATAATATGAGTACCATTGTAATCTTCAAAAACAGGATATTTATTTTCTCTTTCTTCATCGTACAATAATAAATCTTGATCATTTTCACTACGTTGGATTTTCATTTGTCTATCTTGAAAAGTGTAATAATTACCCAATAACATACGTTTAGATTGGAACATACAAGTCATACCGTGAACCTGAACTTCAATTTCAACATTTGCATGTTTTTTGATATTTAAAATTTCATCTAGATTTAATTCACGTGCTAATACAGCTCTTTTAGCGCCTTTTCCACCCCAATAATTACATTGGAAATAATTCGTAACAATTGTTTCTGCATCCCAATTTAATGGTATCGGATTATCTTGTTTTTTAACATACATCACGACAGCAGGATCACCAAAAATTATTCTATCCACTCTTATTTCATGTAAAAATTCAATATAGTTTTCTAAGGCATTTAAATGATAATTATGAAAAATACCATTAACTGCCACATATACTTTTTTATCATGTTCGTGTGCTAAATTAACTGCTTTTCTAACATCTTCACGATTAAATTCTCCAGGTAATCGCAATCCAAATTTTTGTTCTCCAATCACAAATGCATCAGCACCGAGTTCTATCAATGTTTTCATATGATTTAAAGATTTTGGAGTGACAAGTAATTCAGTCATATTCATTCTCCTTTAATAGATATGGCTAAACCATCATCCATATTTAAAAAATTTGTTTTATAGTTCTTTTGTTTCATAAGCCAAGTATTATATTTTTGTACCTTTTTTACCATTTGCTTAACGTTTCTTGATCGTACAATATCTATATTAGATACAAATCCATGATACAAAACGTTATCAGTAATAACTAAGCCACCTTTTTTTAATAACGGTGTATAGTATTCAAAAAATTTTTGAGATTGCGCTTTAGCTGCATCGATAAATATCATATCATATAAATGATTGCTCACTTTATCGTACTGTGATAGCGCATCGCCCTCTATAAGGCGAATTTGATTTTCGTATTCAAATTTTTTAAAATTAAGTTTTGCTTGTTTTATCATATTCTCATTACGTTCAATAGTAGTAATAGAAATATCTGGTGAAACAGAAGCAAATTGCATCGAACTATATCCAATAGCAGTTCCAATTTCCAAAATATTTTTCGAATGATGAATTCTAATTAATTGTTTTATCATGTCTAAAGTTAATTTATCTACTATAGGAACAGCGTGTTCTTCTGCATAAAATCTTAGCTCTTCAATATTATTATCTAACTGTTCATGAAGATTTAATAAATAGGATTGATTTGATTCCACTTCTATAACTTCCCTTTTAATATCAATAAGCATAAAAATAAATCAGTCAACTAATATTACATTATTTAAAATAAAATAATAAACTTACTTTATATTTTAATGTATAAATATAGTAACTGACTGTATATTTAAAAATTTATGCTTATAGTAATTTAACTTTAAATATTTTATCATAATTCTAAATTAAATTTAAGTCTGAAATATTAAAAATCTCTAACCAAAGTACATTGATTAGAGATTTATTATTAACAAAAGACTGTTTATTCTTCCATATTTGTATTTACAACTTCTTCAATCATATCCCATTCTTCATCTGTTTCGATAGGAACAAGTTTACCACCATCACCAGATTCATCTGGTTCATTAATCATTGGAATGAGCTCAATCATGTCATCATCATCAGATTGAGCACCTTCTTCAGCTAAAATAACATACTCTTTTTTAAATTCTGGATGATAAAATTCTAGCATTTTTCGATATAAAACTTCATTTCCATTTTCATCGAATAACGTTAATAATTCTTCTTCATTACTAATATTTAATTCTGTATTATGATTGTGATTATGTTCAGTCATAATGATATTCTCCTTTATTGAATTGAATCTAAATAGCCTTGCAGTATGAAAACTGCTGCCATTTTATCAATTACTTTTTTTCTTTTTTGTCTTGAGACATCAGCTTCTAATAATGAGCGCTCAGCAGCCATGGTACTTAAACGTTCATCCCACATAATAATTTCAATATTTGGTAAAGCCTCTTGAAGCAATTCTTTGTATTTAAGAGATGCTTCTCCACGAAAACCAATAGAATTATTCATGTTTTTCGGTAATCCTATGACTACTGAACCAACATTATTGTCTTTTATGATTGAAACCAGTCTATCAATACCAAATTCTTCATTTTCTTCATTTATTCTTAGAGTGTCTAGTCCTTGAGCAGTCCAGCCCATCAAATCACTAATTGCGATACCTACAGTTCTACTACCTACATCTAATCCTAAAATTTTATGACTTAACATTTATTTATTATTCTCTTTTAAGTAGTTTGAAACGAGTTCTTCCATAATTACATCTCTATCAATATGTCGTATTTGATTACGTGCATCATTTTGACGTGGAATGTATGCAGGGTCTCCTGAAAGTAAATAACCAACAATTTGATTTACAGCATTGTAGCCTCGTTCTTCTAGAGTTTGATGTACGTTTTTTAAAACTGTTTGGACATTTTCTTTTGGAATTTCATCATAATCGAATTTCATAGTTTTATCAATATTTTCCATAGATGCGACACTCCTCTGACATGTATTAACTTACATATTAATTTTACACCAGTTGATTAAAAAGTTATAGGTTTTTAATATAATCTTTAATAAAGCGTAATGATTCTGAGATGTTTTCAGGTTGTGTGCCGCCACCTTGTGCCATATCTGGACGACCGCCACCTTTTCCTCCTACAATTGGAGCCATGTTTTTAATGATATCTCCGGCTTTAACCTGACTTGTAAGCTCTTTAGGTACAGCGGCAATTAACGAAACTTTTTCACCAACATGACTTGCTAAAATAATAATTGTATCTTGTTGTTTTGATTTAAAATCATCCATTGTTTGACGGATTTCTTTTGGATTAGATACTTCTACCTCTGTAGCTAATACTTTAAATCCATTAATCATTTCTACTTGATCCTCTATATTACCCATTTTAAGTGAAGTAATTTCCTTATTACGTTGCTCTAATTGCTTATTCAATTGTTTTTCATTTTCTTGAATTTGAACAACTTTATCATAAACTTGTTTATCTGATTTTACTTTAAGTTGTTCTTTGACAGAATTAAATTTATTCTGAATATCTTCAAAATATAAGAATGCAGCTTTACCGGTAAGTGCCTCAATACGTCTAACACCTGCGCCTGTACCTGATTCGCTTACAATTTTAAACAACCCTATTTCAGCCGTATTATCTACATGAATACCACCACATAATTCAATTGAAAATGGAGCCATATTGACTACTCTTACAATATCACCATATTTTTCACCAAATAGAGCCATAGCACCCATTTCTTTAGCTTCTTGAATAGGCATTTCTTGAATATGAACTGAAATTCCTTTCCAAATTTCTTCATTTACTCTTCTTTCAACTTGATCAATCTCTTCTTCTGTCATTGGACCAAAGTGAGAAAAGTCAAATCTTAATCGTTCACTTTCAACGAGTGAACCTGCTTGGTTAACATGTTCACCTAAAATCTCTTTTAATGCAGCATGTAGTAAGTGAGTGGCACTATGATTTTTTTGTATATCTTTACGTTCTTCTTTATTTACAGTTGCATCTACATGACTATTTACACTTACTTGTCCAAATTGAACTGTACCTTGATGTAAATTTTGTCCATTTGGTGCCTTTGTAACTTCTTGAACGGCTATTTCGAAATGATCATTTCCTACTGTTCCTTTATCTGCAACTTGTCCACCACTTACTGCATAAAATGGTGTTTCTTTTAAGATAAAGTAAACTGTTTCTCCAGCCTCAGCAGATGTAACAGTTTTACCATTATAAATTAAATCTGTTAAAATTGTTTGATATTCTGTTGTTTCATATCCAACAAATTGACTTTCAGTATTAATATTTTTTAAAACATCACTTTGAACTTGCATAGATTGTGAACTTTGTCTAGCTTCTCTCGCTCTAGTACGTTGTTGTTCCATTTCAGTTTCAAATGTTGCCATGTCGACTGTAATACCTTCTTGACTTGCTAGTTCTTCAGTTAACTCAATTGGGAATCCATACGTATCATATAATTTAAACGCATCTGAACCATTAATCTGATGTGTAGATTCTTTTGCTTGCGTAATGAGTTGATTTAATATAGATACACCCTCTTGAAGTGTTTCATGGAAACGTTCTTCTTCAGATTTAATAACACGTTTAATAAAATCCGATTTTTCTTTTACATTTGGATAATATGGCTCCATAATGTCAGCAACGATATCAACCAATTTATACATAAATGGCTCATTAATGCCAAGCGTTTGACTAAAACGTACAGCACGACGTAAGAGACGACGTAAAACATAACCGCGCCCTTCATTTGCAGGTAAAGCGCCATCAGAGATTGCGAATGAGATTGTTCTGATATGATCGGCGATGACTTTAAATGCTACATCTTGTTCGTTATTTTCAAGATATTTTTTTCCTGATATATGCTCTACTTCTTCAATAATTGGCATAAATAAATCTGTTTCATAATTGGTACGAACATTTTGGGAAATAGACGTCATACGTTCTAATCCCATGCCGGTATCAATATTTTTATTTGGAAGTGGTGTATAAGTATGATCCTTATTATGGTTATATTCACTAAATACTAAGTTCCATACTTCTAAATATCTCTCATTTTCACCGCCAGGATACATTTCTTCTGCTGGATCATTTTGACCATATGCTTCACCACGATCATAGAAAATTTCGGTATTAGGTCCTGATGGTCCTTCTCCAATATCCCAGAAATTCCCTTCAATTCTAATAATACGACTTTCTTCTAAACCAATATCTTCATGCCATAAACGATAGGCTTCAACATCTTCTGGATGAATCGTTACATATAGCTTCTCTGGTTCCATCCCCATCCATTTGTCACTAGTTAAAAATTCCCAAGCAAATTCAATTGCTTCTTTTTTAAAATAGTCACCAATTGAGAAGTTTCCAAGCATTTCAAAGAAAGTATGATGACGCGCAGTAAAACCTACGTTTTCAATATCATTTGTTCTGATTGCTTTTTGAGAGTTCACTATTCTAGGCTTTTTAGGTGTTTCTCGTCCATCAAAGTATTTTTTTAAAGTTGCAACACCAGAGTTTATCCAAAGTAACGAATCATCGTCAATAGGCACAAGTGGTGCAGATGGTTCTACCATATGACCTTTTTCAACAAAGAAATCAATATATTTTTGACGTATATCACTTGCTTTAAGTTTTTTCATTTTTTCACTCCTAATATAATTAATACATTTATAAATAAAAAAACGTTCATCCAACAAAGGGACGAACGTTTTCGCGGTACCACCCTAGTTACAAGAAATAAATATTTTTCAAATATATTTAATTTCTCATCACTTAATTATCATATTAACGTTAACACAAAGTAGCGTTCAACAGATTAACTTGTACTTTTCACCAACCAGTACATCTCTACTTAAGTTAAAAAGTTTACTCATCTTTATGCGAATTCAAATTTATTTTAAGTATTTTTATTTAAATTGTCAATGTTCAACAAAGTCGTAAGGTGAAACATTTCCCATATTAATCATTGGATTAATTTGATAAATTGTTTCTTCACTTAAAGTAATGTGTTCATCTGCATTATTATCCTCTGTATCATCTATATTTATCGGTTCATCATTCTCTTCTACGTCTATATTAACATGACTCATACCAAAATAATTTATAATTAGTGTTTTTAATTGTGTATGTCTTTCTTGACCTTGAGTATTTAAGGCAATGTCAAATGCTTTTGGATCTCCTAATAGTACTAAAGATTGTTTTGCACGTGTCAGACCTGTATATAAAATAGGTCTTTGCAACATTCTAAAATATTGTTTGACAATAGGCATAATAACAATTGGGAATTCTGATCCTTGTGATTTATGGATTGAGGTACAATAAGCATGTGTGAGTTCTAATAAATCTTGTCTAGTAAATGTAATTTCATTTCCTTCAAAATCGACAATCAGTACATCTTTATTAAGTGCATTTTCTTTAGCCCAAAATATACCTACTATGACGCCAATATCACCATTAAAAATATTGTCATTTGGTCGATTAACTAGTTGTAAAACTTTGTCTCCTTTTCTAAACTTTATATCGCCAAACTCTATTTCTCTTGTATCTTTTTCTTTAGGATTTAAAATATTTTGTAATACTTGATTAAGTCTTTTTATCCCTGCACTTCCTTTGTACATAGGTGCTAAAACTTGAATATCACTCATATCATATCCTTTATTTACAGCGCTAGATACTACTTTCTCCACTACGGTTGGAATTTGTTCTACATTGCAATGAATAAAACTTCTATCGTGATAACGTTTTGTAATATCTATTGACTCATGATGTTTCATGCGATGAGCTAAGTCAATAATACTAGAACCATCTTGTTGGCGATAAACTTCAGTTAAATTAACTCTTGGAAATGCTTTAGACTCAATTAAATCCTTAAATACTTGGCCAGGACCGACAGACGGCAATTGATCTTCATCGCCTACTAGAATAATTTGTGCATCTAGTGGAACGGCACTTAAAAATTGATGGAACAACCAAGAATCAACCATTGACATTTCATCAATTATAATGAGCTTAGCTTTAATTTCATTTTCAAGAATATCTTCTGGTTGAGTATCTTGATTCCATCCTATTAATCGATGAATCGTCATTGCTTCTAATCCAGTTGATTCTTGTAAACGTTTTGATGCCCTTCCAGTTGGGGCGGCTAATACGATTGGATAATCATCTTCTTGATAATCGGAATACTTAAGAGATAGACCATGAATTTCAGCATACAATTCTACAATCCCTTTAATAACAGTTGTTTTACCTGTTCCTGGACCTCCAGTTAGTAACATTATTTTCGAATTCATCGCCGTTTCAAGTGCTTCTTGTTGTGATTTAGCATAATTAACATTATTTTGATCTTCTATTTCACCAATATGTATCTGTAAATCTGATTGCTCTATTATTTTAAAGTGATTTTTGTATGTGTTGATACGATACAAATTTTGAACACTTTTAAGTTCTGAATAGTATAAACTTGGAATCGCAACATGACTATTCTCTAAAATAATTTTCTTTTCTTCAAAAAGTGTTTGTAGCACATGTTTTAATTGTTCTTGTTCAATTGTTTCATCTAAATGCTTATCTGAAAGCATATCTTCTGTAATTTCTAATACAGCATTTTCATCTAAATAAGTATGTCCCTGTTTTATACATTCTTCTTCAAGAGTATATAATAACCCAGCTTTTAAACGTTCTGAATCGTTATAAGCAATACCATTATTTCTAGCTAATGTATCAGCTTTTTGAAAACCAATACCTTTTACATCATAAACTAATTGGTATGGATTGTTTTCTAGAATTTTTAAAGTCTCTGATTGATAAAATTGATAAATCGCCATGGATAATTTTGGACCAAAACCTAAGTCATGTAAGCGAATCATTATTTTTTCTGACTCTTGATTTGCACTAATTTGTTCTGCAATCTGTTTTTGTTTCGATTTTGCTAAACTAGGAACGTTTTCGAGAACAGAAGGATCAGTTAAAATATCATTTATTGCATTTTCTCCTAATGTATTTACAATATTCTGAGCAGTCTTTTTACCAATACCTTTAAATAAATCACTAGATAAATAACTTATTATGGCATCTTTAGTTTGAGGCAGTTCTTTTTCAAATGTTTCAGCTTTAAGTTGTTTACCATAACGAGGATGTTGAACAATTTGTCCTTTAAACGTATAGACATCTCCTTCAACAATATTAGGAAAAAACCCTACAACTGTAGGCAGATTATCAAATAATTCATTAGTTTCAATGGAATCTACTTTTAAAACAGTATAAAAGTTATCTTTATTTTGAAATAGAATGGTATCAACTGTTCCTTTAACCATTGAGTAATCAAATAGTGTAGGGTTTGACATATTATTCCTCCTCATTTTTTAGAGATTTAAATGTTTGTTTAGCATGCTGACTTAATAAATGTTTAGGATCAATTTGAATTGCTTTATCAAAATACTGAATTGCTTCATCAGCATCCTCAGTTTCCATATACGTTGCCAGACCTAAATTATATAATGCATCTACGTGATTAGGATTAATAGATAAAACATAGTTTAATTGCTTAATGGCTTCTTGAAACATTTCTAAATGACATAAGGTTAAACCATATTGAAATTGAACTTCTGTGTCCAAAGTTTGATCTAATTCAGCAGCAGTCATAAAAAACGGTAATGCTTCTCTTTGCGCATCTAGTTGGCTAAAAGACATACCAATCATATAATTAGTATCAATGGGATTCATATTATACTTTAAAGCTCGTTGATAAAGTTTTATTGCTTCTTGAAAACGAGATTGTTCATAATATAGATTAGCTAAATTATAGTAAACAGCACCATTTTTGTCATCTAATGTTATTGCTTTTTGGAAGAATCTTTCTGCTTTCTCAATCTCACCAACATCAGCTAAAATAATACCAGCATTAATATAATTTTCAATAATGTTAGGATTCTCTTCAATGTTATTAAATAATGCTTTAATGGCTTCTTCATAATTACCATTATTCATCCACTGATATATTGTTTCTTGTTCAATCATTTCCATGTCTCCATTTCTAACATAAATTTGCAATTAAAAAGAAACCGCTAATTCTCATTTACAATGAGTTAACGGTTTACTAAAAATTAAACAACATAGCTAAGTTGACCTGTTGTTTTATATACATCGTCTATAGTAGCGCCACCTAAACAAACTTCTCCATTATAGAATACCACTGCTTGGCCTGGTGTAATAGCTCGAACAGGTTCGTCGAAAGTAACTCGAATAGATTGTTCATCTTCTTTTTGAACAAATACTTTAGTGTCTTTTTGACGATATCTAAATTTAGCAGTACATTCAAATCCATTTTCTAAATCAACTGGATTAACAAATGATGCGTCGGAAGCAATTAAATAATCACTATATAATGCATCATGATGGAAGCCTTGCTCGACATATAAAATATTATCTTCAAGATTTTTACCAACAACAAACCATGGATCTCCATCTCCACCAATACCTAGTCCATGACGTTGGCCAATAGTATAATACATTAAACCACTGTGTATGCCCATTTTTTTACCATTGAGTGTTCTCATTTCACCAGATTGTGCCGGTAAATATTGAGAAAGGAATGATTTAAAATTACGTTCCCCAATAAAGCAAATACCTGTAGAATCTTTTTTCTTAGCTGTTGCTAAGTCTTGTTCTTCAGCGATTTTACGAACTTCTTTTTTTTCTATGTCTCCAATTGGAAACATGACTTTAGATAATTGTTCTTGAGATAATTGATTTAAAAAGTATGTTTGATCCTTATTATCATCTACCCCACGTAACATTTCTACGCGACCATCTTCATGTCGATGGATTCGTGCATAATGACCAGTAGCCACATAATTGGCTCCTAATTTTAATACATGTTCTAAAAATGCTTTAAATTTAATTTCTTTATTACACATGACGTCTGGGTTAGGGGTACGACCTTTTTTATATTCATCTAAGAAATATGTGAATACTTTATCCCAATATTCTTTTTCAAAATTCACAGCATAATATGGTATACCAATTTGATTACATACAGCTATGACATCATTATAATCTTCTGTAGCTGTACATACACCATTTTCATCTGTGTCGTCCCAGTTTTTCATGAAGATACCAATGACATCATATCCTTGTTCCTTTAAAAGATATGCTGTGACTGAACTATCTACACCTCCAGACATACCAACTACAACACGTATATCTTTATTTGACAAGTTCTATTCCTCCTTAAATTTATGATATATTTTATGAATTTCAGCAACAATATATTTTATATCTTGTTCGGTTGTGAGTTCATTAAAACTAAATCTAACTGAATGTTTTGCACGATCTTCATCTTCATACATAGCAGCAAGTACATGTGACGGAGTTGTTGAACCAGCTGTACATGCAGAACCAGACGAAACATAAATATTTGCTAAATCCAATAAAGTTAACATTGTTTCTACATCTATAAATGGAAAATATAAATTAAGTATATGGCCAGTCGTTTCTACCATTGAACCATTGACTTCAAATGGAATTGCACGTTCTTGCAAACTTACTAAAAATAGTTCTTTTAATTGCATTAAATGAATATTATTTTGATCTCGATTTTTAGTAGCTATTTCTAGAGCTTTTGTCATTCCAACTATTTGTGGAACACTTTCCGTTCCAGCACGGCGTTTAGTTTCTTGTTCCCCGCCTAATTGAGAATACTCGATTGGTGTATTGTTTTTTACTAATAAAATACCTACACCTTTAGGTCCACCAAATTTATGAGCAGTAATACTCATGGTATCAATATTAAACTCACTAAATTTAATATCTAAATGGCTAATTGCTTGGACTGCATCCACATGTAATAGAGCATTTGAATTAGAAACAATGTTTTCGATATCGTAAATAGGTTCTACTGTGCCCACTTCATTATTGACAAACATAATAGATACTAAGATAGTATCATCTGTTAAGGCTTCTTCCAATTGATCCAAATCAACTTTACCTGTATCATCTACATCTAAATATGTGACTTCATATCCTTCTTTTTCTAGTTGCTCGAATACGTGTAATACAGAATGATGTTCAATTTTTGTAGTAATAATATGATTACCTAAATGCTCATTAGCATAGACTAAACCTTTAATAGCAGTATTATTTGATTCTGTAGCACCACTAGTAAAAATGACTTCGCTTGGTTTAGCACCTAGTAATTGAGCTACATTTCTTCTAGATTCATCTAAATAACGTCTAGCATCTCTACCTACTGTGTGAATAGAAGATGGATTGCCGTAGTGCGATTGATATATATCCATCATTGCTTCTATAACTTCTGGTTTGACTGGTGTAGTTGCAGCATAATCTGCATATACTTCCATTATTAAGTACACTCCTCACAATATTATCAATGTTCCTATAATAGCACCTCATTCTAAAATTTTCTACCTTCTTGTTTATGAATTAATATATTAACTATTTTTCTTTCAATAATTATTTTAAGTATGAGCAATTTAATAACTGTAATCGTTTTAAGTTGTTAAACTATTAGATAATAAAGATAAAAAGGAGAAATAGTCTATGTCTGATATAAAATTTTCTGCATTAAATTTAGTTCCTATACGAGAAGGTCAAACTGATAAAGATGCAATTAATGATATGGTGACTTTAGCTCAGAAATTAGATGAATTAGATTATGAGCGTTATTGGATTGCAGAACATCATAATGCACCTAATTTAGTAAGCTCAGCTACATCATTGTTAATACAACATACGCTTGAACATACTCATAATATTAAAGTTGGTTCAGGTGGCATCATGCTTCCAAACCATGCACCTTTAGTTGTTGCTGAGCAATTTGGTACCTTAGAAACCATTTATCCCAATCGTGTAGATTTAGGATTAGGTAGAGCACCTGGTACTGATATGATGACAGCAAGTGCATTGAGACGAGATCAACATAATGGTGTGTATGCTTTCCCTGAAGAAGTAGAACAATTACAAACTTATTTTGGTCCAGGAAATAAACAAGCTTATGTAAGGGCTTATCCTGCAGTAGATAAAAATGTACCGTTGTATATACTCGGATCATCAACTGACTCTGCACATTTAGCAGCTAGAAAAGGTCTACCCTATGTTTTTGCAGGTCATTTTGCACCACAGCAAATGAAAGAAGCAATTGAAATTTATCACGACTTATTTGAACCATCTGAAGCATTAGATAAACCATATATGATTGTATGTTTAAATGCTATAGTGACAGAAACTGATAAAGAAGCAGAATATTTAGCTAGTTCTTTAGCACAAGTATTCATTAGTATTGCTCGAGGAAGAATGCAACCAGTTCAACCACCAACTGATGATTTAAAAGGTCTTTTAACACCTAGAGAGTATGAAATGGCAAAACAAAGATTTGATGATTCTCTTATTGGTTCTGAAGAAACAGTGAAAGCTAAATTAGAAGCATTTTTAGAGGAATATGGTGATATTGATGAAATAATGGTCGTAAGCTATATTTATGACCAAGATAGACAATTTGAATCATATGAGCGTTTTAAACGAGTCATTCAAAAATTAAATAAATAATATTGATTAAAACCTGTTGAATATAAATAAATTGTCAACAGGTTTTAAATTTTTCATAAAAAAAGAGTGATGATCAAAATCACCACTCACAATTTTAATTATTTATTGTCTTTTTTGTCGTCTTTACTGTCATTATTTCCGCCAGTATATTCATTAATTTTATCTTTTACTTTATTTACTTGTTCGTTATCGCTATTTTTAAATTTCTCTGCTGCATCTTTTGCTTTATCCATGAATCCCATGTTGAAATTCTCCTTTCGAATTTAAGCATTTAATTTTTAATAAATAATTTTTACTTATATTAATCCAATACCACAGCAAAAAAGTTTTAAACATAATAAATTTAAATTTTTAAATGTAAAACATATAACCATCTAAATCGTTATCTGATTCTACAAAATCAGCTAAATATTTTAATGTTGTATTATCTAAAACTTCTCTAACAGCATCTCTCATTCGCAACCATAATTCTTTTTGTGCTGGTGGTTCAGAATCTATACTTTCTACAATAGTAATAGGTCCTTCTAATAAGCGAATAATATCGCCAGCTGAAATTTCTTCAGATGGGACTCTTAATTGATATCCACCCTTAGCGCCACGAATACTTCGAATTAATCCAGCATTTCTTAAAGGACCCACGAGTTGTTCTAAATATAAATCACTTAAATGATTTTCTTCAGCAATTGTTTTTAATGATACACACCCTTGCCCCTCTCTTTTTGCTAGGGAAATCATTAAAGTTAACCCATATCTCCCTTTCGTTGATATTTTCATAGTTTTACCTCACTTAATTCGAATAATATAGTCCCATTCTATCATTTTTTCAGTTAATATAGTAATAGAAAGGTGTGAAAAAATTGAATACAGAACCTTTAGCTTCAAGAATGAGGCCTACAAATATAAATGAAATTATTTCACAACAACATCTAGTTGGTCCAAGAGGCATTATAAGACGTATGGTAGAAACTAAAAAATTATCTTCTATGATTTTTTATGGACCTCCTGGAATTGGAAAAACTAGTATTGCTAAAGCCATTGCTGGCAGTACTGAATATAAATTTAGACAATTAAATGCAGTAACGAATACAAAAAAAGATATGCAAATGATAGTTGAAGAAGCTAAAATGTCAGGACAAGTCATTTTATTATTAGATGAGATTCACCGCTTAGATAAAGCAAAACAGGATTTTTTATTACCACATTTAGAAAATGGTAAAATCATTTTAATTGGTGCTACAACTTCTAACCCTTATCATGCAATTAATCCAGCGATTCGCTCACGTGTACAAATTTTTGAATTATATCCACTTGATGAAAAGGATGTATATCAAGCATTAACTAGAGCATTAAATGATGATCAAAATGGTTTAAAATCGTATCAACCAAAAATTGATGAAGATGCACTAAAATATTTCTCTACTCAAAGTCATGGTGATGTAAGAAGCGCTTTAAATGCTTTGGAATTAGCAGTATTAAGTGCTAAAGTTTCCAATAATCAACGTCATGTTACTTTAGAAGATGCTAAAGATTGTTTACAAAAAGGTGCTTTTATCAGTGATAAAGATGGTGACATGCATTATGATGTCATGAGTGCATTTCAAAAGTCTATTCGTGGAAGTGACGTTAATGCTGCTTTACATTATTTGGCGAGACTAATCGAAGCAGGTGATCTTCCAACAATCGTACGACGTTTACTCGTCATTAGTTATGAAGATATTGGCTTAGCTTCTCCAAGTGCTGGTCAAAGAACACTAGCAGCTATTCAATCAGCTGAACGACTCGGATTGCCTGAAGCACGAATTCCTCTAAGTCAAGCAGTAATTGAATTATCACTATCTCCTAAGTCTAATTCAGCTATAAAAGCAATTGATAGTGCATTAAGTGATATCAGAAAAGGCAAAGTTGGTCAAATACCTAATCACCTACGTGATGGTCACTATCAAGGAGCAAAAGACTTAGGCCGATCTATCGGTTATAAATATCCTCATGATTATGAGAATGGTTATATTAAACAGCAATATTTACCTGACGCTTTAAAAAATAAAATATATTATGAACCAAAAACAACTTCTAAAAGTGAACAACAATTTAAAATAGTGTATGATAATTTAAATCATAAAAACTAATAAAACCTATGGAAAAGATGATAATACTTCATTCATCTCTTCCATAGGTTTTTTGTTAGTTATTACCTTTATCTTTAATTCTACGTACAGGAATATCTTTTAAAATATCATTTACGACATAACTTGCACAAATTAAACCTACTGTGCTTGGTACAAATGCATTCGATGATGGAGGCATTTGACCTTTTCGATTTATTGCATTTGCATCTCCAACAGTTTTCTTAACATCTTCACGAATAACTATTGGACTCTCATCTGAAAAAACAACAGGAACACCTTTTTTTATTCCAAGTTTTTTCAACTTGTTACGAATAATTTTTGCCATTGGATCCATATATGTTTTTGAAATATCAGCAATTTTGAAACGTGTTGGATCTATTTTATTCGCAGCGCCCATACTTGAAATCAACTTGATTCCTCTATCTAAACATTCTTTCATTAAATGAACTTTGTATATAATCGTGTCACTTGCATCGATAAAATAATCAATATTGTAATTATTAAAAATATCTTCATATGTCTCTTCAGTATAAAACATGTGAAGAGGTGTAACTTTACAATTTGGATTGATGAGTTTAATTCGTTCTTCCATTAATGTTACTTTACTTTGACCTATGGTAGTAGTTAATGCATGAATTTGACGGTTTACATTAGTGATATCTACGTCATCTTTATCAATAAGAATAATGTGACCAATGTTAGTTCTTGCTAAAGCTTCAGCAGCAAATGAACCAACTCCACCTACCCCTAAGACCGCTACTGTCTTGTCTTTTAGTAAATCTAGTCCTTCTTGTCCATAGGCTAATTCATTTCTAGAAAATTGATGTTTCATAATTAACTCCTTTACTTAGCAAATATTAATACTATATTAACAGAAAAAAGCAAAAAAAAATACGTAAGGCCTAAAGCCTTACGTACCGATAGAGTCCGTAGTTGCCGTAGTTATAAAAAGCTTGATCATTCGGCCTGCTATATACAGGTGGGTGCCCTGTTTCTTGTTTTGCAAGTCCTCCAAATGAGGCGTGTGCGCTGCAAGAAAACCTATTGGACTCCCTGATCAAAAAGTGTTAGGCCCAAATAAAAAGCAAACATACGAACAACACAGATGACTATCTTATAGACATATTTTATCATAAAGAGCTTATTAAATAAATCCTTAAATATTGTATGAGGATGTTTATTTTTAAAATATTTTTAAATATATAAGTTTACATAATATAATTATTGTTATTTAAAATTTAAGTTAGTGTATATAAAAATTGGAACAGAAACTCAATTCCCGTCCCAATTTAGCACTAAATTATTCTATTTTAAAAATGAAGATTAATGACGAATTCTTAATGATAATTCTTCTAATTGTTTATCTGATACTTCACTTGGTGCATCCGTTAATAAGCAAGTTGCAGAAGCAGTTTTAGGGAAAGCGATAGTATCACGTAAATTAGTTCTATTTGTGAGTAACATAACTAGTCTATCTAGACCTAAAGCGATGCCTCCATGTGGTGGTGCGCCGTATTTAAAGGCATCTAATAAGAAACCAAATTGCTCTCTAGCTTGTTCTTTAGTAAATCCTAAAACTTCAAACATTTTTTCTTGTAATTCTCCATCAGATATTCTGATTGATCCACCGCCTAATTCGTATCCATTTAATACAACGTCATAAGCATTTGCTTGAACTTTTTCAGGTTCAGAATCTAGTTTAGCAATATCTTCTTCTTTAGGTGATGTAAACGGATGATGCGCAGCAACATAACGTTTAGCATCTTCATCATATTCTAATAAAGGCCAATCTGTTACCCATAAGAAGTTTAATTTTGATTCATCAATTAATTTTAATTCTTTTGCAATTTTAATTCGAAGTGCACCTAAACTTTGTGCAACAACATTTGGCTTATCTGCAACAAACATTACTAAATCTCCAGGTTTAGCACCTGTTAATTCTTTTAATGTGTTAACATTCTCTTCTTCAAAGAATCTTGCTATCGGACCACTTAAGCCTTCATCTACAACTTTCACCCAAGCTAGACCCTTAGCACCATAGATATTTACAAATTCTGTTAATCCATCCATATCTTTACGTGTATAGTTATCTGCAGCACCTTCAGCAACGATTGCTTTAACTTCTCCGCCGTGTTCTACAGTATCTTTAAACACTTTGAAATCCATTTCTTTTCCTAATTGGGACACATCTTGCAATTCCATACCAAAACGTGTATCTGGTTTATCAGAACCATATCGTTTCATTGCTTCATCATATGTCATACGAGGGAATGGTGTTTGAATATCAATACCTTTTACATCTTTTACAACTTTAGAAAGCATTTCCTCGCCCATTTGAATAATATCTTCTTGATCAACAAAACTCATTTCGATATCTACTTGTGTGAATTCAGGTTGACGATCAGCACGTAAATCCTCATCACGGAAACATTTTACAATTTGATAGTATTTATCAAAACCACTAATCATCAATAATTGTTTAAATAACTGTGGTGATTGTGGTAAAGCGTAAAATTCGCCTTCATGTACACGAGATGGCACTAAATAGTCCCTCGCACCTTCTGGTGTAGATTTTGTTAATACGGGTGTTTCAATATCAAAGAAACCATTATTATCAAGGTATTGACGAATTGATCGAGTCGTTTGATGTCTCATTTTAAATGTTTGAGCTAATTCTGGTCGTCTTAAATCTAAATAGCGATATTTAAGACGAATATTTTCATCAACACTTTGATTTTCTTCATTAATTGAAAATGGAGGCGTCGCTGATTTATTAATTATACGAATATTAGATACTTGAACTTCTACTTGACCCGTTTTAATTTTTGGATTAACTGTTTCTGGGTCTCTTTTAGTTACTGAACCTTCAACTTCGACTACATATTCTGATCTTACAGTTTCAGCAATAGATAGAGCTTCTTTTGAAAAATCTGGATTAAATACAATTTGTACAATTCCCTCTCTATCACGTAAATCAACAAAAATAAGGCCACCTAAATCGCGTCGGTTATGAACCCAACCTTTTAGTGTTACTTTCTGACCTAATAATTCTTCAGTTACTAAACCACAATATGTTGTTCTTTTACCCATTATTTATTCTCCTTTTCTTTATTAAAGAAACTAACTACTTCATCTAATTGAATTGTTTTTGTTTCACCAGTAGACATTTCTTTAACATCAATTTTATTATTGTCTAGCTCTTGGTCACCTATTACAATCGTATATTTAGCATTTAAACGATCAGCTTGTTTCATTTGTCCCTTAATTTTTCGATTTAAGTAATCTTTATCAGCTTTCACGCCATGTTTTCTTAAATCATTTAAAAGTTTCACGCTATATTCTTCTGCTTTTTCACCCATCGTTACGACAAATAAATCGAAATCTTCATCCACATTCAATTCTATGTCTTCTTCTTCAAGTGCAAGAAGTAATCGTTCAATACTAAGGGCAAAACCTATTCCTGTTTGCTTAGGACCATCTAATAACTCAAGAAGTCCATTATAACGACCTCCACCACATAGTGTAGTAATAGCACCGTCATAATTTGGATTATCCATCATGAGTTCAAATGCCGTATGAGTATAATAATCAAGTCCACGCACTAAATTAGGATCTTCAACATAATTGATACCTAGTTGATCTAAATGATGTTTAACTGCTTCATAATATGCCTTTGATTCATCATTTAAGTAATCTGTAATTCTTGGAGCATGTTTCACTGCTTCTTTGTCTCTATCAACCTTACAATCTAAGATTCTCATTGGATTTGTATGCAAACGTGATTGACAATCATTACAGAATGTATCAATGACAGGTTCAAAATGCTTAATTAATGCTTCGTTATATTCTTTACGAGATGCTTGATCTCCTATACTATTAATCACTAACTTTAAATGTTTTAAACCAAATGATTCATATATATGCATTACCATTGCTAATACTTCTGCATCAATACTTGGATTTTCTGCTCCTATTGCTTCTACACCAAATTGATTAAATTGTCGATAACGTCCTTTTTGTTTTCGTTCGTATCTAAACATTGGTCCGTTATAGTAGAGCTTAATAGGTTGATTAGGTTCACCTTGCATTTTATTTTCAATATATGATCGCACGACTGCTGCAGTTCCTTCAGGTCTTAATGTAATACTTCTATCGCCTTTGTCTTTAAACGTATACATCTCTTTTTGAACGACATCAGTAGAATCTCCTACACCTCTTGCAAATAAGTCAGTACTTTCAAATATTGGTGTACGTATCTCTTTATAATTGTATAATTTCATTAATTCATCTAATTTATTTTCAATATATCGCCATTTTGCAGACTCTTGAGGTAAAATATCTTGCGTTCCTCTAGGAATCTTAATCATACAATCACTCCTTCTAAATTGTTGTTAACTATTAAATTTCTTTAATAAAAAAGTCCCTTATATAGCTTCATGCTATATAAGGGACGATATGCCGTGTTGCCACCCTAATTGAGAATAAAAATATTCTCCACTCATCACGTGTAACGTACGCAAACCGGCTTTATTTTATCAAAGCACCTTTTCTTGTGTTCAAAGATACCAATGTACTAGTGTAATCTTTCAGCCTAGGATTACTTCTCTTCACAATCAATATGATTGTTCACTATTTCATTAGTCTTTTCAAGAATACAAACGGTATTATTTATAAAGTTCACTGATTATGATACCGATTTTAGGAAAAGTTTGCAAGTATTATGAAGCAAAATATTGTTTTAATCCATCTACAACCGCTTCTTCTACAACCTGTCTATGTAATTGATTTCTAATCATTTTTTCATCGGTAGGATTACTTATATAGCCCAATTCAAGTAACACAGCTGGTTTATTCGTTTGTCTTAAAACTTGATAATTTTGTTGACGCACACCACGATTAGAAAGTAATGACTTTTTTTGAATATTCGCATTTAATACTTCTGCTAATGTTTCTTGACTATTTTGATACCAATATACAGTAGCGCCATTAGCATTATGACTATCTAATGAATCATTATGAATACTTATAAATACATCACCTGTCGCTTTTCTATTATCTAAGCTTACATAACTATCATCTGTTCTCGTCAATTTAACATGCGCTCCTGCTTTTTCTAATGCACGTTTTAATTCAAGTGCTGTTTTCAAAGTATAGTTTTTTTCGAGAGATTTAAGAGCCGTGGAACTTGAGGCTCCCTGATCACTCCCTCCATGACCAGGATCAAGCACCACAGTTTTATTCTTAAAAGGATTTTCCTGTTTACTGACATCAGCTTTAATATTCAAACTCGTATGCCAACCAGCAACCCATCCTTTTTCATCTCCTTTAGCATTTTGGACTTCAATCCATTTTCCTGACGTCTTTAATTTTTTAAAACTATCTCCTTTTTCAACTTTATATATCACCGGATATCCTGCATTAGGTCCTGTTCTTATTTCAGCATCTTCTGTTATTGTTAGTCTATTACTATCTTGATCATTATGATTCATAAACAAAAATAATAATATTATAAAAAGAATAAATAATAACACTACTACTAACGTCAACATATTTTTTAGATCATGTTTGGTTAACCATGTATCTAATTTATTCATATTACTTTGCCATCCTGACTTTCATATATAATCGTTACGGGACCATCATTAATAATTTCTACTTCCATATCTGTCCCAAATTCACCAGTTTGAACATCAATATCATACTTTTGAAGTTCAGAGTTAAACTTATCGTATAATATTTTGGCATCTTCAGGTCGCATGGATTGTGAGAAACCTGGTCTATTACCTTTTTTAACTTCTGCATAAAGTGTAAATTGAGAAATAGATAAAATCGCACCATTAATTTGTTGAATATTTAAATTTAATTTTCCGTTATCATCTTCAAACAAACGTGCATTAACAATTTTCTTCGCTAATACTTCTATATCAGATTCCGTCGAATTTTTCCCAACACCTACTAATAAACAATAACCTTTTTCAATTTGGTTATGAATAAATTTATTAGTGACAGATGCTCGTTTTACTCTTTGTACAACTATTTTCATATCTTAGCACCTCTTTTAATTCCATACTCTAGAAACTGTATAAATATCACTCAATTGTTTAAGTTTTTCAACTACACGAAATACATCATTTACATTTTTAACCATAACACTAATTGTAATGATTGCATTTTTGTCAATATCAGATCGTGCATTCATTTTAATAATACTTCCTACGGTTGAATTTACGGCTTGAATCACTTCATTGAGTAACCCATTTCGATCATATGCATTGACTTCTAAATCTACTTGATAACGTTGTGTTGAATCTTTTGATTTAACCCATTCGACATTAATTAATCTCTCGTTTTCATTTTTAATATTTGGGCAATCTGATCTATGAACTTTAATACCATGTCCTTTAGTGATATATCCAACAATATCATCACCAGGAATTGGATTACAACATTTAGATAATTTGATTAAAACATTCTCTAATCCTTCGACATAAACCCCACTATCAGTAATGATATCTTCTTTAATTGGTGACGTTTTAATGACTTCTTGTGCTTCATTTAATGCTTTTTGTTTATCTTGTATACGCTGTCTTTCCGTTAATTTATTCACTACTTGTAAAGCAGTAACACCACCAAAACCTACTGCAGCATATAAATCGTCATCATTGGCAAAATGATATTTTTCGTTAACGACTTCAATATTTTTTTCTGTTAGAATCTCATCAACTCGATAACCTTGTTCTTTAATTTCCGCTTCTACCATAAATTTACCTTTTTCTATATTAGAAGAACGATCTTGCTTTTTAAAGAAACTTTTTATCTTACTTTTTGCTCCAGATGATTTAACAATTTTCAACCAATCTCTACTTGGACCATATGAATGTTTACTTGTGCGAATTTCAATAATATCGCCTGTCTTAAGCATATAATCAATAGGCACAATTTTACCATTGACTTTTGCGCCAATCATTTTATTACCCACTTCGCTATGGATGGCATAAGCAAAATCAATAGGGACTGCGCCATAAGGTAATTCAATCACATCACTTGCAGGCGTAAACGCATATACTTTATCACTTTGTAAATCATATTTAAGTGATTCCATAAATTCTTGTGCATCTGAAGATGTATGGTCAGTTTCTGCAAGTTCTTTTAACCAGTTAAGTTTATTTTGGAAATCTTGTGTTTTAGAATTTATTGTTTTCCCTTCTTTATATGCCCAATGCGCTGCCACCCCATGCTCAGCAATTTCGTGCATTTCAAATGTTCGAATTTGAATCTCTAAAGGATCACCATTAGGTCCAACAACAGTAGTGTGTAATGATTGATACATATTTTGCTTTGGCATAGCGATATAATCTTTAAAACGACCTGGCATCGGTTTCCATAATGTATGAACCAAGCCTAAAATAGCATAACAATCATTAATTGAATTCACAATCACTCGTATAGCTAATAAATCAAATATTTGATCAAATTGTTTTTTTTGTTTTACCATCTTACGATAAATACTGTAAATATGTTTAGGGCGACCGCTTATTTCACCTTGGATATTCATTTTATTCATTTCAGTTTGAATTTTATCCATAGCATTTTGAATATATGCTTCACGTTCACTACGTTTTTTCTTCATTAAATTAACAATTCTAAAATACTGTACACTATCAATATAACGTAACGCAATATCTTCCAATTCCCATTTAATGGTATTAATACCTAGACGATGCGCTAAAGGTGCATAGATTTCTAATGTTTCTTTTGAAATACGAATTTGTTTTTCTCTAGCCATTGCTTTTAACGTTCTCATATTATGTAAGCGGTCAGCTAATTTAACTAATATGACACGAACATCCTTAGCTATCGCAATAAATAACTTTCTATGATTTTCAGCTTGTTGTTCCTCTTTAGAACGGTATTTAACTTTTTTTAACTTAGTTACACCATCTACAATTCGTGCAATTTCTTCATTAAACATATTCTTTACGTCTTCAAATGTATATGGTGTATCCTCTATCACATCATGTAAAAAGCCAGCTACAATTGTTGGTCCATCTAAGCGCATTTCTGTTAATATACCTGCTACTTGAATTGGATGCATGATATAAGGTAGCCCATTTTTTCGAAACTGTCCTTGATGTGCTTCATAAGCAATATGATAACTTTTTAAAACATATTGATAATCATCTGCTGATAAATAGGATTTAGCTTTATTTAGTACTTCATCAGCACTATATGGATACTCGTTATTCAATATATGACACCCCGACTTTTTAATATTTCAAATACTCTACCGATAACCGAATCATTGAAAATCAAGAAATTTCTTTTCATTACTTAATTAATCCGAGTACCACTCCTATTAATTAAAGATGCGTGAGTATTAATGTAATTTTAACAAAAGTATTAAAATCTCTAAAAGATTAACTTTGGTTTAAATAATAGTTATATAATACTACAAGTTTTTAAATAAATAAATGTGATTAGATTAATGATGATGCAACGATAATAAAAAAAGCGAGATAGTATTCAATCTGAATTCCTACACTCGCTTTAATATATATTAATCTAGTTACTAAATTAATGACTATTCATCGTATGAAATTAAACTCATGACATCATAGTCTTTAATTTTTTCCATACCATTTAAATATTTTAACTCAATAATAAAAGCTATTCCAACAACAATACCACCTAATTCTTCTACTAATTTAATAGCCGCTTCGATTGTTCCACCTGTCGCTAATAAATCATCAGTGATTAAAACACGTTGTCCTGGTTTAATTGCATCTTTATGCATTGTTAAAACATTTGTCCCATATTCTAAGTCGTATTCATAGCGAATAACTTCACGTGGTAATTTTCCTTCTTTTCTTACAGGTGCAAATCCAATTCCCATTGAGTACGCAACTGGACAGCCAATAATAAATCCTCTTGCTTCAGGGCCTACCACAATATCAACGTTACGATCTTTTGCATACTTTACAATTTGATCAGTTGCATAACCGTATGCTTCACCATTGTCCATAATAGTTGTAATATCTTTGAAACTAACACCTGGTTTAGGCCAGTCTTGTACTTCAGATACGTATTGCTTTAAATCCATTTAAAAATTTCCTCCTATGCGTTACGCTTTTTGAGCTTTAATCCAATTCTTAAGATGTGAAAAGTCATCATAAAGCATTAATTTTTCAACTTCAATTCTTGACTGTCTCGATTTATATACTTGACTCGACTCAATAGATTGTTTACTTGGATTATCATTTATTTTAATTATACCATTTTCTTCGTAAATAAAACTTAGGTCAAGAAATACTTTTAAAATAAACTTTAAAGTATTTGGCTTAATATTTAAGTATTGACATAATTGTAACCCTTCTTTTTCTAAGTTCATTTCTTTCTTAGTAAATAGCGCCTTATAACTTTGTTTAAATAGATGATCACTCGGTAACCCCTCGAAATAAATTGAATGTTGATGGTGTAATACTAAATAGAGTTGTGAGTATTCTAAATGTTTTAGAGATTGTGTAACACTATCTAAATCAGTTGGTAAATCACGAAACACAATCGTATTATATGATGAATCAATTATTTCACCATAGTGGAAATAATTCTCACCTAGCTTCTCTTTTTTAGAATGAATGACAAAAGCAACATTATTAGATGACGTATCAATATTAAGTTGTTTACGTTTACTTCTATAATCTAATATTTGCTCATTTTGAGTCGCTAAATCTTGTATAATCATTTGAGGTGTCTGATTGTTATTCCACTCATTTATTTGTAAATGTCCTATGATATTGACAGGTTGGCCTAATTCTATTTGTGTCATTAAATCACCATTTTTCCAAAATAAATGTTGTAATTTAGCTTGACCAGTTACTAATTTTAAATGATTTTTATCTTTTCCAATCGCTTTAACGTCATTAACTTCTGTATCATCCAATTCAAATAAAGGTTTTTCAAAATCAGTACCAAACGGTTTCAGTATTTTAATATCATGAATATTTGATACAGTAATTTCATCTTCTGAAAGTTTAGTCGTAATATGTTTTGTTGGTTCTAAAGAAGTATGTTTAGAAAGCTGAACCATCCATTCATTTAATCCTTTTGATAATGCATCAATATTATCAATCTCCATCGTCATTCCAGCTGCCATATGATGACCACCAAATTTAGATATCAAGTCTTGATGTGCACTTAAAATTTCGAACATAGACACTTGTTCAATACTTCTAGCTGAACCTTTTGCATGACGTTGTTCTAAATCTATATTTAAAATAAGAGTGGGTAAAGCATAAGTTTCTACAATTTTTGAAGCCACAATACCTAATACTCCCTCATGCCATCCTTCTTTAGCTAAAAGTAAAAATTTGTCGCCATTTTCAACTTTTTCATTAGCCATCAATAGTGCTTCTTCTGTTATTTGAGCTACAATATCTTTACGTTCAATGTTAAAAGCTTCTACTTGTTCAGCTAAAAAATTCGCCTCTTCAGAATCTTCTGCCATCAGCAATTCCGCTGCTAATGACGCATCTTCTAATCTACCTACCGCATTTAAACGAGGTCCAATAATGAAACCAATTGTTTCTTCATCTATTTCATCATTAAATCCTGCTTGATTTAATAATGATTGAATTTGAAATGGACAAGATTGATTTAAATATTTAAGACCTTCTTGAACAATCGTTCTGTTTTCATCAGTCAGTGACACTAAATCTGCAATCGTCCCAATAGTTGCAAGCGCTATGAAATATTCTGGAGGATGATCTATTAAACATTGCGATAATTTATATGCGACACCAGCTCCACATAAATATTTAAATGGATATTCAAATTCTGGATGCATAGGATGAATAATGGCATATGCTTTTGGTAATGTACGGCCTATTTCATGATGGTCTGTAACAATTACATCGACTCCCAATGCTTGTACCATTTCAATTTCTTCATGACCTTGTATTCCATTATCAACTGTAATAATAAGAGATACGCCTTCATTGTAAGCATTTTGAAAGGCATATTTATTTGGACCATAACCTTCACTAAATCGATTAGGAATATACCAACCGACTTCAGCGCCCAATTTTTGCAGTGTTTGAACTAATATCGTTGTAGATGTTACTCCATCAGCATCATAGTCTCCATATACTAATATTCTTTCATGTTTATCAATCGCTAAATTAATTCGATCAACAGCTTTTCGCATATCACTCATTAGCCATGAATCATGCTTTTTATTTGTACCATTAATTAATGTATTTATCTCATCATACTGTGTAATCGATTTACTTTCTAAAATCTTTCTTACAATAGGAGATAAATTAAATTCCTTAATAATCTCAGACGATATATCTTGTTTAGGTGCTTCATAAAGCCATTTATATTTAGATTGAATCATAAAGTTATCCTTCCTTTTTCCACAAGCAATTATACCTAAAAAAAGAATAAATAAAAAGAGGAAGAAACACTGAATTCAATTAGAATTCTTTTGTTTCTTCCACTAATTTTATATCATGTATTTAATTATACTAAGATTTTTTCATCATTTGATTTTTTCTCTTTATAAACTACAAGCTTACCGTTCTCAGATTTTTTCAACTGATGTTTCTTCATAATGCCCCATAGTGGAACTGCAATAAAGATAGAAGAGAATACACCAGATAATAATCCAATAAGTAATGCTAATGAGAAGTTAAACAGACTTGATGCACCAAAGATAAGTATGGCGATAACTACTACAACGACTGTAAGAACTGTATTAATAGAACGAGTCATTGTTTGTCTAATAGATCGGTTAACAATATCATCAATTTGATGAGGGTCTGTTATTACTTTGATTTTATGAAGATTTTCTCTTACACGGTCGAAAGTAACAATTGTATCATTTATTGAATAACCTACAATCGTTAAGATTGCAGCGATAAACGTAATATCTACTTCAAGTCTTAATAAACTGAATAAAGCAACGATAATAAATACATCATGAAGTAATGCTAAGACAGCAGAAAGCCCCATTCTCCATTCGAATCTTAATGAAACATAGATAATAATACCAATAGCTGCATAAATTAATGCTTTCATTGCATTTTTAGCTAACTCTTGACCAATCATTGGAGAAACTGTGTTCACTGTCGGTTTATGACCATATTGATCATTAATAACTTTATTAAGTTTCAAAGTTTCATCTTTAGATAAATCATTTTTAAATTGAACTGTTGCTTGTTTATTATCATTACCATTAATTTGAATTTGATCAGGTGTCAAACCAACATCTTTTATCGTACGTTCAACTTTAGTTTGAGATAACTTCGTATCAGAATCAAGATCTACTCTTGTACCAGATGAGAAATCAATACCTAAGTTAAGTTTAAATATACTTAGAATAATTATACCAATTACTAAAATTAAAATACTTACTCCAATTAATGGTTTTGCTAATTTAACAAAATTCCATTTTTCAAAAGCTGTTTTTAAATCATGAACATCTACACCTTCATTGATATCATGGCGATTATTTTTATTTACACCAAACATCCAATATTTCTTCTTAAAGTAATTAGAAGAAACTAAAAGTGATAATAGTCCTCTTGATAAGAAGACAGCTGTGATGAATATCATTAAAATACCTAATAATAACATCGTAGCAAATCCTTTAACTGAACTTTGACCAAAGAAGAATAACACTGCTGCTGCTATAACAGTTGTTAAGTTTGAATCAAAAATCGTCAAGAAAGAACTTTTATTTGCTTTAGAATAAGCCTGTTTAAGCGTTCGTCCTACTCTCAGTTCATCTTTAATCCGTTCATACATGATGATATTTGCATCTACAGCCATACCTACACCTAATACTAAGGCAGCTAAACCTGGTAATGTAAGTACACCTGAAATAAAGTTAAATGCTACTAATGTTAAATAAACATATACTGTTAAAGTAATCACTGCCACAATACCTGGTAATCTGTAAAAACCTACCATAAATAAATAGATAATTGCAACACCAATCATTGATGCAAAGATTGTTTTATCTAATGCATCTTGACCAAATTGTGCACCTACAGAATTAGAATAAACTTCTTTTAAATCAACTGGTAATGAACCTGCATTTAACAATTCTGCAATTTGCTTAGCACGTTCTACGCCTTGTTGACCCTGGAAGCCACCTGAAATTTCTACACTGTCTGAATTAATAGGTTGATCCACCGAAGCGGCTGAAACGTATTTCCGTTTATCTTCAGGTTTATCCAACTCTTTATGATAGCTATCACCTTTTTTATAATCTAACCACACTACCATCATGTTTTCTTGTTTTTTAGAAATTTCTTCTGTAACTTTTTTAAATTTCGCGCGGTCTTTTAATTTAAAAGTGACTGCAGGTTCGTTTGTACCTTGTTTAAATTCTTGTTTTGCAGAACCTTGTACAATATCTTTACCTGTTAATTTAACATGATCATTAGCATCACGTATAGTCAGATTTGCTTGTGAAGACAAAATTTTCCGAGCTTCATCAGGATTTTTTACCCCTGCGAGCTGTACCCTAATTCTATCAGGGTCTTCAACTTGAATATGAGGCTCAGATACGCCTAATACATTAACACGATTTTCTAAAGTTTGAGCAGTAGATTGTAAAGCCTTATCATCGATTTTACCATCACCGCCAAGTGGTTTAACTTGATATAATACTTCAAAACCACCTTGTAAATCCAAACCTAGATTTACATTCTTAACTACATTCTTATATGTAAAGCCCATACCTACAAATAGTAGCGCTACAATGAGTATGAATGCAATTATTCTACTTGTTTTTTTCACATGAACACCTCATTATTTAATTATGTAATTAGAATAATCTTTTAATAAACCATGTGCAAGTGAATTAAAGATTACATCTATGTGACAAGACTTATCTATCTTAACATAACCTTTTTATTAGTGTAATCACGATAGCTAGTTAATAAAAAAACATTCCACGACAATTTGTTGTCTGGAATGTCTTGTTATTATAATTTATGATGGGTCAACTTGTTTAATCGCAGGTTTTTCAAATGTCATTTCAGTACCATGACCATTTACTGTGATTACAACTGCTGTTTCATCCACAGCTTTAACAGTTCCTTTGATTCCACCAATAGTTGTAATTTTTTGACCTGCTTCGATACGACTAATCATTTCACGATGTTCTTTCGCACGTTTTTGTTGCGGTCTAATTAAAAAGAAATAAAATACTATAATTAAAATTATAGGCAAGATTAATGCTGAAACATTCATTATATTGTTCTCCTTATTAAAAGTTTTTAGGGTTCTCTACATTTAGCCCATATTGTTCGAAAAATTCTTCTTTAAAATCTAATAAACGATCTTCTCGAATGGCCTGTCTAATATCTTCCATTAATTTTAGCAGAAAATGTAAATTATGAATAGTAGTAAGACGGATACCAAACGTTTCCTCTGCTTTAATTAGATGTCTAATATATGCACGTGTATAATTCTTACAAGTATAGCAATCACAATTCGCATCTATAGGACTAAAATCATCTGCATATTTAGCATTTTTTATAACCAATCGTCCTTGAGATGTCATGCATGTTCCATTTCTAGCTATGCGTGTTGGCAACACACAATCAAACATATCCATACCGCGAATGCTACATTCTATTAATGCATCAGGTGATCCTACTCCCATTAAGTATCTTGGTTTGTCTTCTGGCATAAATTGAACCGTATGTTCAACCATATCGTACATCACTGGTTTTGGTTCACCTACAGATAAACCACCAATAGCATATCCAGGAAAATCCAATGATACAAGTTCTTTAGCACTTTGTTCTCTTAAGTCTTTGTACTCTCCACCTTGTATAATACCAAATAATGCTTGGTCCTCTGGACGTTGATGTGCTTCAAGACATCGTTTAGCCCATCTTGTTGTACGTTCAATTGAATCTTTTACGTATTTATATTCGGCAGGCATAGGCGGACACTCATCAAATGCCATCATAATATCTGAACCTAAGTCATTTTGAATTTGCATTGATTTTTCTGGACTTAAAAACAACTTAGAGCCATTTGTATGATGTCTAAATTCGACACCCTCTTCTGATATTTTTCTAAGATTACTCAAACTAAACACTTGGAAACCACCAGAATCTGTAAGAATAGGGCCATCCCAATTCATGAACTTATGTAAGCCCCCAGCTTGTTTGATAATATCATTTCCAGGTTGTAACCACAAATGATACGTATTTCCTAATATAATTCTAGCTTCAATTTGTCTTAACTCTTCTGGACTCATTGTTTTAACTGTTGCTTTCGTACCTACTGGCATAAACATGGGTGTTTCAAATGAGCCATGGGGTGTATGAACAATCCCTAAACGTGCACCTGATTGCTTACATGTTTTAATGTGCTCATAAGTTACTGCTGGCATAATCTGTACCTCTCATTCATTAAATTATTAACATTGCATCTCCAAAACTAAAGAATCTATATTTAAGTTTTACCGCTTCTTTATAAGCATTCAAAATGTATTCACGACTACTAAAAGCAGAGACTAACATCACTAATGTTGATTTGGGTAAATGAAAATTAGTAATTAACCCATCAATTGCTTTATATTCAAACCCTGGATAAATAAATATATCTGTCCAACCACTTGTAGCGACAAATTGTTCATGATCACGACGAATTGTTTCTAACGTTCTAGTAGACGTCGTACCTACAGAAATAATTCTATGCCCATTTTCTTTAGTTTTATTCAGCATATCTGCCGTTTCTTTAGTCATTTGATAGTACTCACTATGCATTTCATGATCATCAATATCCTCCACACTTACTGGTCTAAAGGTACCTAGGCCAACATGTAGTGTAATAAATGCAATATTGACACCTTTGTCTTTTATTTTCTGTAAAAGCTCATCTGTAAAATGTAACCCTGCAGTAGGCGCTGCAGCGGAACCATTTTCTTTAGCATACACAGTTTGATATCTATCCGGATCATCTAAACGTTCTTTAATATAAGGTGGTAAAGGCATTTCACCTAACTCATCTAAGCGTTCTTCTAAAATACCTTCATAATGTAAACGCATAATGCGCCCACCTTGTTCTAATTCTTTTATACATTCAGCAATGATTTTGCCGTTACCAAATGATAAAGTATTACCTACTTTAATACGTTTTGCTGGTTTTAATAATACTTCCCAGTCATTGTCCTCTATTCTAGTAAGCATTAACATTTCTACCTTTGCACCTGTTTCTTCTTTTAAACCGAATAAACGTGCTGGCATAACACGTGTATCATTTAATACTAATGTATCTCCAGGTTCAAAATAATCCATAATATCTGTAAAGTGTTTATGTGCAATATTTCCGGTCTTTCTACCTAGCACAAGTAATCTACTTTGATCTCTATTTTTTAAAGGTGTCTGAGCAATCAATGATTCAGGTAAATGATAATCAAACTCCTCAACGTTCATATTATTCCCTCATTCTTTAATTTTTTTGAAATGTTCATAGGCAAATGGTGTCGCTTTTCTACCTCTTGGTGTTCGTTCTATAAATCCTTTTTGTATTAAAAAGGGTTCATAGACATCTTCGATTGTAATACGTTCTTCTCCAATTGACACTGCTATCGTATCCAGTCCCACAGGACCTCCATTATATTGATTAATAATACAATTCATCATTTTATGATCAATGTAATCTAAGCCTTCATCATCCACTTGTAATAAGTTTAGAGCTTGCTTTGTTGTTTCGATATAAATTTGTTCATCTTCATTTACTTGTTGAAAATCTCTTACTCTTTTTAGTAGTCGATTTGCAACACGAGGTGTTCCTCTTGAACGCTTAGCAAGCTCAACTGCACTTTCATCATCAATTTTTGTACCTAATACTTCAGCAGTTCGAATAATGATTTCTTTTAAATCTGATTCCGAATAGTACTCTAATCTTAAATGAACACCAAATCGATCTCTTAAAGGGCCTGTTAGACTTCCAGCACGTGTTGTCGCGCCTACTAGAGTAAAAGGTGGTAAATCAATACGTATACTACGTGCTTCATCACCTTTACCGATAATAATATCTAAGAAAAAATCTTCCATAGCAGAGTATAAAACTTCTTCTACTACACTACTTAAGCGATGGATTTCATCAATAAATAAAACATCTCCAGGCTGTAAACCTGATAAAATTGCCGCTAAATCTCCGGGTCGCTCTAATGATGGACCAGATACAGTTCTTATATTGACTTCCATTTCATTAGCAATAATATTTGAAAGTGTTGTTTTACCTAATCCTGGAGGACCAAAAAGTAATACATGATCTAATGGCTCATCCCTTAGTTTAGCCGCTTTTATAAAAACTTCTAAATTATTCTTTATTGATGATTGCCCAATATATTGTTTTAATTTAGTTGGTCTGAGTGAGAATTCAAAAGAAGATTCTTCATTGTGTAATGATTGATCTACCATTCTATCATCCATATTTATCCCCCCAGTTATCGTTCATAATATTAAGATATAAGCGTTTTTAAACCAATCTTAACTGCTTCATCAACAGAGTGGATGGATGTTTTATTAAGCACTTTCTCAACTTTAGAAAGCTCTCTCTTAGAGTATCCTAAAGCTGCAAGCGCTAATAACGCTTCCTTAATTATATTGTCATTTTCTTCAACTTGTCCCTCAACCTGTAATAAGGTCTCACTAGTCTCTTCTGTAATCTTAACTTTACCTTTTAAATCTAATACAATTTGTCGTGCAGTCTTTTTACCTATACCAGGAAATTTAGTTAGATAAGTATCATTTTCATTTTCAATTGCACGTTTAACTTCGTTAGGTGTACTTGTTGCTAGAATAGCTAAAGCTGATTTAGGGCCTATACCTGTAACTTTTATTAAGCTTAAGAACATCTCTTTTTCTTCTTCGCTAATAAAACCATATAATAATTGTGCGTCTTCTCTTACAATCAGTGAAGTAAAGACTTTACATTCTTGATTTAAATATTTTTGAAATCGATATGAATTTGGAGTTTGAATTTCATAACCGATACCATTAGACGTTTCTACAACAATATGTGTTGGAAACAATTGAGATAAATGTCCTTTTATATAAGCGTACATAGATACCTTCCTTACATACTCATACTAATTAATTCAACTTTATAAACATGTTGAATATTTCTCAAAGTGCCCATGACCTTTTCTATTGATAATGATTGATCTTTTGCACTCAAAGAGAGTGTAATCGTTGCTTTTTCTTCCATTGGAACACTTTGATGAATAGTTAAAACGGATAACGCTAATTTTGAAATAGTTTGTAATACTTGAGCAAGCATTCCTACTATATCATTAACATAGAGAATTAAGGTGAATTCACGGTGTTCAAAAATCTTTTCATCTACAGGAAAAATAGTATCTCTATATTTATAAAAAGCACTTCTTGATAGATTAAACTGCTTAACTGCTTCATAAATGGACAGTGTGGCATCATTTTTTAAAGCGTCTTTAATTTTAAGCGTTTTAACCACTGATTCTGGTAAAACGTCTTCACGTATTAAATAAAACTTTTTATAATCTTTGCTGTCCACTAAAAAGCCCTCCTATTCGACGAATTCAAATTCTCCCCCAAGTATTCTAACAATATCACCATTACTACATCCACGTTCTCTTAATGCATCATCAATACCCATAGAGCGCATTTGACGTGCAAAACGTCTTACTGCTGGATCACTATTAAAGTCTGTCATTTTAAACATGCGTTCGATTGCATTACCGCTTACTACATAGGCACCATCATCATCTCTTGTAATCGTAAATTTATCTTGAGATGGTGTATGTTTATATAATACGCGATTAACACCTGCATCTTCGTCTTCTTCTACACTAAAATCAATATCTTTTACTTCTTCTAATTTATCAGCAATTGTATATAGTAATTGATCAATATTATCTCTTGTAATTGTAGAAACTGGAACAATAGTTACATCTTCATCAATTTCTTTTTTAAATAATTCTAGGTTATCGTTTGATTCCGGTATATCCATTTTATTTGCCACTATAATTTGAGGTCTATCTTCTAATCTTTGTTTATAATTTATCAGTTCATTATTGATGATTTGATAATCTTCAAGTGGATTTCTTCCTTCAGAACCACTCATATCTATCATATGAACAATAACTTTTGTTCTTTCAACATGACGTAAAAATTGATGACCTAAACCGACTCCTTCTGAAGCTCCTTCAATTAAACCTGGTAAATCCGCCATCACAAAACTTCTATGATCAGGTGTTGAAACCACACCTAAATTTGGTTTAATTGTTGTAAAATGATAAGCTCCAATTTTAGGTTTTGCCTTAGATACAATAGATAACAATGTTGATTTCCCTACACTTGGGAATCCAACGAGTCCCACATCAGCAAGTAGCTTTAATTCTAAGGTAACATCTAGTTCTTCTCCAGGTTCTCCATTTTCACTAAAGTCTGGAGCTGGATTTCGAGGGGTTGCAAAACGTGAATTTCCACGACCTCCACGACCTCCACGAGCAATAACTGCACGTTGACCTTCTTCAACTAAATCTGCTAAAACTTCTTCAGTTTCTACACTTTTAATAATGGTACCAGGAGGCACTTTTAAAACTAAGTCTTCCGCATTTTTACCATGCATATTACTACTTTGACCATTTTCACCTTTTTTAGCCTTAAAATGACGTTGAAATCTAAAGTCTAAAAGTGTTCTTAAACCTTCATCAACTTCAAAAATGACTGAAGCACCTTTACCTCCATCGCCACCAGCAGGGCCACCAAATGGTACATATTTTTCCCTACGATAAGCAGTAATACCATTACCTCCATCGCCTGCTTTTAGAGATATTTTTACTTGATCGACAAACATATATCTCACCTCTTTTTATATATTTTATTAATTCATCGCTAATATTATATCATTAACTCTAAAACGTTAGATTCTATTATAATCATTTTTAAACAAAAATAAAACACCAGAAGTCTTCACTTCTGGTGTTAATTAGACAAAAATTATTCAGCTACTGCATATACAGAAACTTGTTTTTTGTCGCGACCTTTACGTTCGAAACGAACAACGCCGTCGATTTTAGCGAATAATGTATCATCGCCACCACGACCTACATTTTCACCAGCATAAATTTTAGTACCGCGTTGACGATATAAAATTGAGCCACCTGTTACGAATTGACCGTCTGCACGTTTAGCACCTAAACGTTTTGATTCTGAGTCACGACCGTTTTTTGTAGAACTTACCCCTTTTTTAGATGCGAAGAATTGTAAGTTTAATTTTAACATCGGGATACACCTCACTTATAATTTAATCTTATATTTTCATTATATTCATCTTCAATCGTTTGTAAAGACACAAGCATTGCTTGAAGAATTAATTGTGCTTGCTCATTGTTAGTGTCTACTGATCTAATGTGAAAATGACCACCGTCATCATCATAATCAATATCCGGATTTTCAGAAGTTAAACTTAAAATAGCATTCACACTTCCAAAAAGAACAGCTGAAGCCCCTGCACAAACAATATCATAGCCATAATCACCATGATTAGCATGGCCATCCATGATGACGTCTGTTACTTTACCTTCATCATTAATTGAAATATCAACAGTAATCATAATTAAGCGTTGATTTTATCAATTGTTAATTTAGTATAAGGCTGACGATGACCTTTTTTACGTTTTGAATCTTTACGACGTTTGTAAGTGAAAACAGTAATTTTTTTACCGCGACCTTGTTTGTTCACAGTAGCAGTTACTGTAGCTCCTTCAACAGTTGGAGCACCAACTTTAACTGAATCTCCACCTACAAATAATACTTTATCAAATGTGAATGAATCACCTTCATTAACATCTAATTTTTCAACGAAGATCTCTTGACCTTCTTCTACTTTAATTTGTTTACCGCCTGTTTCGATAATAGCAAACATACCTTGCACCTCCTATAATTATAAGTCACGCCATATACAGGTGATAAAATATAACATTTTAACGCTTAAACCTGTATTTGAGCGGTTGTATGTAGCTATAAAACTACTCAACTATTGCATCTTACCATTACTTATATTCAATGTCAATCTATTATATTGGCTTTTTAAAGAATTTAAAGAATATAGGCATCAAAATAATTAATAAAATAATATTTAATATAAGTGTTGGGATAATACGTAGTAATATAAAGTTTAGTAAATCAAATTCTACATAGCTAATAACAGAATATATAATTGCTACAAATATTTCAAGAATCATTACACCAATGATACTGAACCAATATACCATAATATAGTCTCGGTAAAAAATCTTCAAGAACTTATTAAATATTGTTATTAAGAATATATAACCAAACAAATATAAACCATATACACTGCCAAAGTAGATATCAGTTATCATACCTAAAAAAATGCTTAGTAATAATGTGACCATAAATGGTCTATAAATTGATAAAAGTAATAAATACATTAGAGTTAAATGAGGAACTAAGATAAATGTTAGGTTGCCTATATGAAAAGGAATAACCAAACCAATAAGTGTATCAAGATAAAAAACGATGATACCGATCATTATATAAACGAACGCTTTCATTATCGAGTCTCTCTTTCATTGAAATCCGTGTTATTACTTTTTTTCGCTATGTATACATGTTGAATATCTGATAAATTTGCTCCAGTTTTCACCCTCACTTCTTTTGCTAAACCATATTCATCATTTTCTACCTTCGTCACTTCTCCTATGTATAAATCACTTGGCAATTGATCGGCTAATCCACTTGTTACTACTTTGTCACCTTTTGAAATTTTATCCTTATTATTGATATTACTAATAATTAATTCCTGAGTTTTATTATCATAGTGATCAATTAATCCAAAAACATTTTTAGAGTGATGTTGAATATTGACTGATAGTTTTCCAGCTCTTGTATTCGTTGAAAGTAAATCAACTTGAGAAGAAAATTGATTCACTCTAGTTACTCTTCCAATTAAACCATCACTAGTAAACACTGCCATATTATTGCTTACACCAGCTTTTTTACCTTTATCAATAATCACAGTATTCATCCATTGATCTGGATTACGTGCTATGATGGCACCTGAAATTGCATCGTATTTTGAAGCATCAGTCATATCAAGTTCTTTTTTTAAGTTTTTATTTTCCGCTTCTAATGCTTCGTTTTTTGCTTTTAATTGATTAACTTCATTATGATTTGATTTGTTAGATTGAAAGAAGTTACCTATAGCTCCAGTCACAAAATTGACAGGGTAACTAATTACTCTCTGACCAAATGACACTGAGTCCCCCACATATTGCTCAGGAGGTGATTGAGTTTGTGAACGAATGGACAAACCAATCAATGCAATAAAAATAATTATTGCACAAAAAACAACAATTAACTTGTTATTTTTAAAAAAATTTAACACTCATAACACCTCTACTATTTATTTTAAATTATTATATTCTATTTTATATTACTCTAGGATTGAAATAAAGAATAATATTAAATATTATCTTCAAAGAAAAAAAGGAACAAGTTAGAATCTTCATTGAATTCTAGTACTTGCTCCTATCAAATGTCATCTTATTTAATTTTACGATTCTTTATTCGGCTTATCTTTTTTATCTTCTTCATAGAGCGTTTCGTCTTTTCTCCATTTAGAAAATAAATTTTGTGCTTTTGCTTGTTCATTTGCCTGTTTTTCTTTAGATTGTTCAGACATACATTACACCAACCTTCAAAAGATTATTGTATCTATTTTAGACATTAACGCATTTATTTATTTTTTTCAAATTATATTTTTTAATACTCATTCTGAGGTTTTAAAGTGATTGATTGTCCTAGGCGATTTAATTCCTGTTCCATTTCAATTTCCGTACTAAAGACTTTAATCGTATCACTTCCGAATTTATAGATGATAAATTCATTATCTCTTTGCCCTACAATGTAATTATCATTATATCCCATTCTAACTATACCTGAAACTTCCATAAATTCTTTTTTATCTATAAATTTAAACACATTTTTTGTTTGACTAGCAGGAATATTCTGAAGTAAATGATTTTCTTCTATAGTATAACTTTTTCCATTAGTAGGCACTGGTGTTGATGTTTGATTACTTGGCAAGAGCTCGAATTGGTTATTGGGAGGTTGATTCATAGGATTCCAGTCCTGTTCTCTTAAAAACGGGGCATATTTTAATGCAAAATAAACAATACTAAGGATTGCAATAACTGCTACTATATTTTTAAAAATACTAAAAACCATTCGCAATAAAATCCCTCCAATTTTAAATCTAAATTATTATAAATATAAAATAGATTTTATCCATCGGTCTAAAGAAGTAAATTAAGTAAATTCTTAAGACTGATTAACATTTTCTTAAAATATATTATAATAATTAATATCACTCGTAAAATAAATTTAGAGGAGTGTGAGAAATGAACATTCTTACAATTATTTTACTTATCTTGCTTGCAGTTATACTTTTTAAAGTAGGATTTGCACTTTTAAGATTTTTAATCTCTGCTGCTTTTATTATTCTCGGACTGTATTTAGCCTATCAAGGTGTTCTTTGGATTTTAGAAAATTTTAATGTGCTTTCAGCTTATATAAGATAATGAAAAAGCTAGTTACTTTTCAATGTAATTAATACAATCTACCCTTTATTAATTCGTTTATGATTGTATTGTATGAAAAGTTAACTAGCTTTATTTACGATTGCTTTGAGACAAGTATTCATAAATTTTATATATTGTTGCTAATAGTAACCCAAATATCGTTCCAGTTACTATATCACTAATGAGTAAAATATATAATTGAGTATGCGTATGGTTGACGAATACTCCAATAAAAGAAAAAATTGTAATACCAACAATCGATAATAACACGGTATTAAGCGTTTCTTTTAAACGAATTGTTTTTTGTTTAATATTCAATCTCATTATGTAAATAATAGGTATTAACACCCCTATGATTAAAATTAAAGTCATCATACACCTCTAAATATATAATTAAGGCTTATTATACTAAAATTTTAACAATGAGACTATAAATAATTTTTAATCTTTTATACGAAATACCCCTCCTCTACTAAACTAGTAAATTTTTGATCACCGATAATAATGTGGTCAAGTAATTCAATGCCAAGAATTTGTCCACATTCTTTAAGTCTAATGGTAGTAGCAATATCTTCTTTTGAAGGCGTCACATCTCCAGATGGATGATTATGAATCACAATTACTGCATTACATGAAGCTCTAATGGCAGCATTAAAGACTTCTCTTGGGTGTATCACTGAAGAGTTTAATGTTCCTATAAATATAGTTTCTTCTTTTATCACTATATTTTTAGTATTTAAAAATAAAGCAACTAAATGCTCTTGAGTTAAATCTTTCATTTTAGACATCATCATATCTGCGACATCTTTAGGAGATTTAATCTTTACTTTTTCAATTGAATTACGTTTATTTATTCTTTCTCCCAATTCGAAAGCGGCTTTTAGTGTCACTGCTTTATGCAATCCTATACCTTTTATTTTTAACAAATCATGTATTGAAAGTAATTTTAATTCTTTTAAATTATTTACTTTATTAATCATTTCATTTGCAATATCAATACTTGAAACCCCTTGTCGTCCAGTGTTAATTAAAATTGCTAATAATTCACTGTTAGACAAACTTTTTTCACCATATTGAATGAGTCTCTCTTTAGGAAGCTCACTTTTGGCCATATCTTTAATTTTCAAAAACATCACCTTTTCTTTATTAGTTACATAATATTGTTGGAAAAATTAATTAATAAAATATATGAGATTGAAATAAAAGGAATAAGTGGGATTTTACGTATCTTAAAACGAAACAAGATGATATAAAACATAAGACCAATTGCACAAGTTAATAATATTAGATGAAGTATAAATTCATAAGTATAAAATATAGAAAGTATACTAAGTAATAAAATATCACCGTACCCTATACTTTTAGAATTTAACAGAAAAAATGTATGTAATAGAAAGAAAATAAATATAAATGAAATCAAATGTAATGAAGAAATATAGATACCGACAAAGAAAAAAACGAGGATTAAGTTACTGTTGATTGTTAATGTTTGAATATCGGTTAGAGACATCGTTATCAACATTAAACAAGTTAATATAAAGAGAGAATAATTTATATGTATATCGATAAATATTAAATATGGGACAATAAGAAACGATAATATTTCACCTATAATATAGGAGCGTTTTAAAGGATTTGAACAGCATCTCGAGCGTCCTTTTAAGAATATGAAACTTAATAATGGTATAGTATCAAACCACTTTAATGATGTATGACAATAATCACATTGTGATCGTCGCTTGAAATATTGAAGATTCACTTTCTCTATACTTGAAAATTGATATAAAAAACTAAATATTACACTACACGTAAATGCTAATAATACTATTATACTGATCACCTCATATCATTCATTATAACTAAAATATGGTCTAAGTAAATGGAATAACGAGGATTAGATTAAATTCATTTCAATAAATAAATATATCTTCTTTAAAGCATTTTAAATTCAATAAAATGAATAAAACCTTTATTAAAAATAATCAGTCCACTCTTAATCTATCAATTATATAACTAATAAAAAAGCTATGAAGAAGTTTAATTTGTAACTTTCTTCATAGCTATATTTAGATAATTAACATACTATATATTATGAATTAAATTCAACTTTCGATTTTACTTCACTTATAAAATATAAACTGCCTGTAATCAATAAGCCCTCACCATCATAATGATTTATAAAATCTACATAATCATCAATATATTCAATGTTATCAGCATCTATACTCTCAAGTAATTCTTGTTTAGATAAGGCTTTATGAAAATCAAATTCAGTAAAATAAAATGTACCAGCTAAATTCTGTAATTTACTTAACATTTCGGTTACAGGTTTACCTTTAATGGCTGAAAATAAAACATCCATTTTCTCAAGATCATAATAATTTTTGATTGTTGAAACTAATGCTTCAACACTTTCATTATTATGTGCTCCGTCAATAATAATAAGAGGTTTTTCTTTAACTTGCTCAATACGTCCTGTCCAACAAACACTTTCAATAGCATCAATCATTTTATTAAAATCTAATTCAATAATATTTTCTTCGTTCAACTCTATTAAAGCTGTAATAGCTAATGAAGCATTTTCTTTTTGATGATCACCTATCATATCTAAGATGATTGTTTCTAACTCATAATCTTTATATCTATAAGTAAATTCATCATCTTCAGATACAATAATGATTTCTCTATCTAGTTCAATTGGCTTTGCATTCTGATTTTCCGCTAAATCTCTAATGTATTTTAAAGCTTCCTCATTTTTTACTGCATAGATGACGGGTACATTAGGTTTTATGATAGCACCTTTATCTTTTGCGATATCTAAATACGTACTTCCTAAAATATCAGTATGATCTAATCCTATACTTGTCAAAATTGAAAGAATAGGAGTAAACACATTAGTTGAATCATTTTTAATTCCTAGTCCCGCTTCTACAATAACAAAATCTACAGGATTTATCTCTCCAAAATATAAAAACATCATTGTTGTTATAATTTCAAATTCTGTTGCAGAACCGAGTTCGGTTTCTTGTTCTAACGCTTCACTTACTGGTTTAACTCGCTTTACTAATTCAACTATTTCGTCATTTGAGATCGGATAACCATTTAAACTAATTCGTTCATTAAACGTTTCAATAAAAGGAGAAGTAAATGTTCCAACTTCATATCCATTCTCAACTAATGCAGCTCTTAAATAAGCTACTGTAGAACCTTTACCATTTGTTCCACCCACATGAATACCGCGAATATTTAATTGAGGATTATTTAAGTGGTTAAGCATCCATTCCATTCTTTTAACACCAGGTTTAATACCAAACTTAGTGCGCTCATGTATCCAATATAAGCTATCTAGGTAATTCATTGACAATTCTCCTATGCTTTTAATTGTTCAATTCTGTTTTTAACACCATTATATTTTTCTTGATATTTTTGTTGTTTTTCGCGCTCTTCATTTATAATTTTTTCAGGTGCTTTATTAACAAAATTCTCATTTGATAATTTTTTATCAACACGGTCTAATTCTTTTTGAAGTTTGTCTAACTCTTTCTCTAAACGTTCAATTTCTTTATCCATATCAATAAGTCCTTCTAACGGTAAAATGACTTTACCAGCAACTACTACCGCTGTCATCGCTTTTTCAGGAATATCTACATTTGTATCGATGGTTAATTCACTTGGATTACAAAATCTATGAATATAATCCGCATTTTTTTCTAAGATTGTTTTAATTTCTTCATTTTTAGCTTGAATGAGAATAGGGATTGATTTAGAAAGTGGTGTGTTTACTTCTACGCGTGATTGTCTCACAGATTTAATAATTTCAACTAATTGTTCCATTGTCTGTTTACTTTCATCAAACACAAACTCTTCTTTAACTGTCGGCCATGCTGCTTTTACAATTGTTTCTCCTTCATGCGGTAAACTTTGCCAAATTTTTTCAGTTACAAATGGCATAAATGGATGTAGCATTCTCATTATTTGATCAAGTGTATAACTTAGAACAGAACGTGTTGTTTGTTTTTGAGCTTCATCTTCACCATTCATTGGTATTTTACTCATTTCAATATACCAATCACAGAATTCATCCCAAATAAAGTTATATAAAGCACGTCCAACTTCACCAAATTCATATTTTTCACTCAGATTAGTAACGGTCTCTATTGTTTCATTTAGTCGTGTTAAAATCCATTTATCCGCTAAAGATAAATTACCAGATAAATCAATGTCTTCCACTTTAAAGTCTTCTCCAATATTCATCAAGCTAAAGCGAGCACCATTCCAAATTTTATTAATAAAGTTCCATACAGATTCAACTTTTTCGGTAGAATAACGTAAGTCATTACCTGGAGAAGAACCAGTTGCTAAGAAGTAGCGTAAACTATCTGCTCCATATTTTTCGATGACATCCATTGGATCTACACCATTACCAAGTGATTTACTCATTTTACGACCATCTTCAGCTCTTACTAAACCATGAAGAAGTACATCATTAAATGGTCGTTTACCAGTAAATTCTAATCCTTGGAAAATCATTCTTGCTACCCAGAAGAAGATAATATCATAACCGGTTACAAGAACATTCGTTGGATAGTAACGTTGATAATCTTTTGCTTCTTCATTAGGCCAACCTAAAGTTGAGAATGGCCATAACGCACTTGAGAACCATGTATCTAACACATCTTCATCTTGAGTCCAATTTTCGATATCAGCAGGTGCTTCTTCTCCAACATATACTTCACCTGTTTCATTATGATACCAAGCTGGAATTTGGTGACCCCACCATAATTGTCTAGAAATAGTCCAATCTCTAATTTCTTCCATCCAACGATTAAATGTATTTTCAAAACGTGGTGGATAAAAATCAATTCGATTATCTGTTTTTTGATTATCTAGTGCTTGTTGCGCAAGTGGTTTCATTTTTACAAACCATTGTGTAGATAAATAAGGTTCTACTACTGCACCAGAACGTTCTGAATGACCTACAGAATGCATATGTTCTTCAATTTTAATCACTAAATCTTGAGCTTTTAAATCTTCTACTAATTTTTTACGACATTCGAAACGGTCTAAACCAGCATACTGAGATGCATTGTCATTCATTTTTCCATTTTCATCCATTACGATAATGTTTTCTAAATGATGTCTCTGACCAATTTCAAAGTCATTAGGATCATGTGCAGGTGTAACTTTCATAGCTCCACTACCAAATTCAATATCAACATACTCATCTGCTAAAATTGGTAATTCTCTACCTATAATTGGTAAAATCACTTTTTTTCCTATGACATCTTTATAACGTTCATCATTTGGATTAACGACTATAGCAGTATCCCCTAACATTGTTTCAGGACGAGTTGTGGCAATTTCAATATATCCATTACCATCAGCATAAGGATATTTAAAATGATAAAAATGACCTTGCACATCTTCATGAATCACTTCTATATCTGACAATGCTGTACGTGCGACTGGATCCCAATTTATAATTCGCTCTCCACGATAAATAATTCCTTTATTATATAAATCAACAAATACTTTTCTAACCGCTTTACTTAAGCCGTCATCAAGAGTAAAACGTTCTCTACTATAATCAAGACCTAAGCCTAATTTAGCCCATTGTTTACGAATAAAAGATGCATATTCTTCTTTCCAAGACCAAGCATGTTCTAAAAATTTTTCACGTCCTATATCATGACGAGAAATACCTTGTTCTTTTAATTTAGCATCTACTTTAGCTTGTGTTGCAATACCCGCATGATCCATACCAGGTAAATAAAGCGTATCGTATCCTTGCATACGTTTCATTCGAGTAATAATATCTTGTAATGTTGTATCCCAAGCATGTCCTAAATGTAATTTACCAGTCACATTCGGCGGCGGAATAACAATTGTATATGCTTCTCTAGATTCATCTTCTAGAGGTTTAAAGTATTCATTTTTTACCCATTCTTCATAACGTCCCGCTTCAACTTCACGAGGATTATACTTTGATTCCATTTTCATTGAAATAACCTCCTAAAATAAAAAAGCATCCTTCCTAATATATAGGACGGATGCTCCGTGGTACCACCTAAATTCAAGACGATACCTCCATATCTTCTTGCACTTATTTATGATTAACGCTCATACACGCTTCTATCTACTATTATATGTGTATTCAATAAAAGAACTTGTGGGCTACCTTCAGTTTGATCATTATACATATTTACACCGTCCATATGCTCTCTTTGATAAGTATCAAACGTACTCTTCCCAAAAAATATATTTAATTACTAATTAATAGTATAATAGAAAACAATGATAAGTCAATCTTTTGGAGGAATATTTATGAACGCATGTGCCTTTGGAACTACAGACCCTATTTATTTAGATTATCATAATAAAGTATGGGGACAACCAGATTTTAATAGTCTTTCACTTTTCAAATTACTTGCACTTGAATCTCAACATGCTGGTTTATCTTGGTTAACTATATTAAAAAAGAAAGAGGCTTATGAAAAAGCATTTCATCAATTTGATCCTATAAAAATTTCTAAAATGACAGAGAAAGATATTAATGCTTTAATGACCTTTCCAAATATCGTACATAATAGAAAGAAATTAGAAGCCATAGTATCTCAAGCTAAGGGTTATTTACAAATTGAAAAAGAATATGGTAGCTTCAGTAAGTTTTTATGGTCATATGTTGATGGACATCCTATTGACTTGCACTATAAAACTCCCTCAGAACGTATTACAGTTGATGAAAGAGCAAAACAACTTTCAAAAGATTTAAAAGCTTATGGTTTTAAATTTTTAGGACCTGTGACTGTATTCTCGTTTATGGAAGCGGCTGGTCTATATGATGCTCACTTAGAAGGATGTCCTTCAAAACCTAATCATTAAATATTAAAAGGAGTAGAACAGATTATTTTGAATTCGTAGTTCTACTCCTTATGATTGATTATCACTTTTTTTTCGTTTTAAAAAGTAATTAATTATTGGTGCTACTAAAAATAATATAAAAAATATCCTAAAGATATGAAAACTTGATATCTTAGCAACATCTGCACCAGTAGCTATGGCAACTAGTACAATTTGACTCATACCTCCAGGAGCTCCACCTAAAAATAATTCGTTTAATGAATTATGAGTAAACAAATGAACAATAAAGACCATCAAAAATGACCCTAAAATTAAACTTATATTTTGATACATAATTGCTATAGCAATGCGACCTTTTAAATCACCTAATAAATGTGCAATTTGTAAACCAATTCTAATCATATAAATCACTTGTGCAAAAGCAAGAATATAATTATCTAAAGTAAAAGTCAGATGAGTTGATAAATTCCAAACAATTAAAACGACAATTGGAGCGAGTAATTGTTTTGTTGGAAAATTTATTTTTGACATTAAGAAATAAACAAAAGCTATAGCAATCATAATTAAAGCAATTTGGGGCACATTTAAAGCTCTTGTTAATGGTGTAGCTTTATGAATCATCTCTTCACTTGATGATGAATTGCTAAATAAAAAAGAAATAAGTGGTACAAGTACGACTACAAAAATAACCCTAGAAGTTTGGGTTAAACTTACTACTAAGATATTCGCTTTTTTATCTTCTTCAGCCATAATTAACATTTGACTTAAAGCGCCAGGTATTACACTCAAGATAGCAGTTTCAGTATTAACTCTTGCAATTTTTTTGAAAAAATAAGCAATCAATAATGATAACGTGATGAGTAAAACAGTCACCGTCACAATGGTTAACCACTCATTTTTGATATCGTTAATGACTTGTGACGTAAACGTAGATCCTATTTGTACTCCAAGTAATATTAAGCCAATCTGACTAATCCAAAAAGGCCATTTAATATTTAGTTTTAGTACTTTAACCACAATAATTGAGGCTATAATGGGCCCAAACATAAAGGGTAAAAGCATATGAGATAATTTTAATATTAAACTCATGATTATCGCTATTATTAATAATATAATATTATTTAGCCAAATTCGCCTCAAAAATCATCACTTCTTTCTAGATTAAAAGCATTTAAATTAAAAAAAGTGGAACGATGATATTATCTCATCTTTGTTCCACTTTTATTATATTAACTTTTAAATATTAAACAATTCTACTTAATGCATTATCAAAAGCATGAATCGTTTTTTCAATATCTTCTTTGGTATGTGCGGTAGATAAGAATGTTCCTTCAAACTGGGAAGGTGGTAAAAATATACCTTCTTTAGCCATTTCTCTATACATATTACTAAATAGCTCTAAATCACTTTGATTCGCTTCTTCAAAGTTGGTTACAGGTCCTTTATTTAAGAAATAACCAATCATAGAACCAGCTCTATTTACTGTAATAGGAACATTGTGTTTAGCAAATACTTCTTTAAGTCCTTTTTCTAATATATCGCCTAATTTTTGGAAATGCTCATATGATTCAGGCGTTAATTGACTTAGTGTTTCATAACCACTTGTCATTGCTAAAGGATTACCAGATAGAGTTCCCGCTTGATAAATATTACCTACTGGAGCAATTTTATCCATAATTTCTTTTTTGCCTCCAAAAGCACCTACAGGTAAGCCACCGCCAATCACTTTTCCTAGGCATGTGATATCTGGTGTCACACCAAAATAACCTTGAGCACAGTTATACCCTACACGGAAACCTGTCATGACTTCATCAAAGATAAGTAAAGAACCATATTCTTTAGTGACTTCCCTTAATCCTTCTAAGAAACCTTTTTTAGGGGGTACAACACCCATATTTCCTGCAACTGGTTCTACTATCACACCAGCAATATCATCTCCATAATTTTCAAATGCTACTTTAATCGCATCTAAATCATTATAAGGTACTGTAATTGTGTTTTTAGCTGTGCCTTCAGGTACTCCTGGTGAATCTGGAAGACCTAAAGTTGCTACACCTGAACCTGCTTTGATAAGCAATGAATCGCTATGTCCGTGATAGCATCCTTCAAACTTAACAATTTTATTTCTACCAGTGTAACCTCTAGCCAGTCTTAATGCCGCTAAAGTAGCTTCAGTACCTGAAGAAACCATTCTTACTTTTTCAATTGAAGGCACTCTTTCAATAACAAGTTCAGCTAATTTATTTTCTTCTAGTGTTGAAGCACCAAAACTAGTGCCTTTATCTACAGCATCATGTAATTTACTAATGACTTGTTTATTTTTATGACCTAAAATTAATGGTCCCCAACTTAATACATAATCAATGTATTCATTGCCATCTATATCATAAATCTTCGAACCTTCACCATGATCCATAAAAATTGCTGGTGTATCTACTGATTTAAATGCTCTTACAGGGCTATTGACACCACCAGGCATAAGTGTTTCAGCAATGCGCATTGCTTCTTGTGATTTTTCATAAGTCATTAACTTGTTCCTCCTTAACCATTATTTATCTAAGTAACGACAAATATCTTTCGCGAAATAAGTAATAATCATATCTGCGCCCGCACGTTTCATTGATACCATTTGTTCCATAACCACACGTTCTTCATCTATCCAACCATTTTGAGATGCTGCTTTAGTCATAGCATATTCACCACTAACATTATAAGCAATAACAGGAATATTAGTGTTATTTTTTACATCTCTAACAATATCTAAATAACTTAAAGCTGGTTTGACAATCATCATGTCTGCGCCTTCTTTTAAGTCACTTTCTAATTCTCTTAGTGCTTCTAAACGATTAGCTGGATCCATTTGATACGTTTTTCTATCTCCAAATGAAGGAGCTGAATCTGCAGCATCTCTAAATGGTCCAAAGAAACTAGAAGCATATTTAATGCCATAGCTCATAATTGGAATATTATAATAACCAGCTTCATCTAAACCTTGTCGAATTTCGGTAACAAAACCATCCATCATATTACTTGGAGCAATAATGTCAGCGCCAGCTTCGACTTGAGAAATTGCTGTTTTAACTAATAATGGTAAAGATTTGTCATTATCAACATCATGCGTATGATCATCAATGATACCGCAATGACCATGATCCGTATATTCACATAAACAAGTATCAGCAACGATTAATAAATCTTTATGAAGTTTTTTTGCTCTACGTGTTGCCTCTTGAACAATGCCATTATGATCGTATGCACCAGAACCCACATCATCTTTTTCATTAGGTACGCCAAAGAACATAATCGCTCTAATACCTAAATCATATGCTTCATTAATTTCATCATCTAATAGATTTAAACTTATTTGATATACACCAGGTAACGATTTAATTTCGCTTCTAACATTATCTTTTTCTACTACAAAAATTGGATAAATTAAATCTTCTTTTCTAACATGATTTTCTCTTACTAAACTTCTCATTGTAGCTGAAGAACGTAATCTTCTATGTCTATCGAATTTCATTATTTATTCCTACTTTCTAAAAATGTGTTTATTAATGCTTCAGAAGTTTGTTTATCTGCAATATAAGGTTCATAACCATAGGCTCTAATGCTATTTGCAGTTTGTTGACCTATAGCATAGTAATTTTTAAAATGCTTAGGAAATGCCTCACTAAAATAATAACGCACTGCAGATGAACTTGAAAATGTTAATGCTTCAACTTGATTATGTTGAATTAGATTGATAACTTCAATAATATTCTCTCTATCCGCTATAGGTGTATACAAGTCAATTTTCACAACATTATTATGTTCAGCGAGAGTTTGTTGCAATTTTGGTCTTGCCTGTGCACTGCTCGGAATTAAAATAGAAGATTTTTCTAGATTTAATCCTTCTAATAAACCTTCTTGAGAATAATCGTTAGGTATAAAATCTATATTTATACCTAATTGTTTACATAACTGCGCAGTTTTAGCTCCTACTACTGCAATATGTTTTACATTCACGTACTCTAAATATTTATAAAATAAATGTACGGCATTTTTTGAAGAAAAAATAAGCCAGTCATAATTATCATGCAAGAGTTGAGTATCAAATTCAAGTGATTGAATTTTAATAAATGGCTTATGAATGACTTCTACCATATCACTCTGTACTTTACTCGTTTGCGTCATAACTATCACTGGTTTCATCTAACTGTAACACCTCTACTAAGATTTAGTATTAATGTGATGCTTCTTCGTTTAATTTTCTTATAATTTCATACGCACCTTGTTCTTTAAGTATCTCACTTACTCTGTTCCCTAATTTTACAGGGTCAGTTCCTACTTCAGTATGTTCATAACGTTCCTTACCATCTGGTGTCATGATTAAGCCTGTAAACTCAATTTCATTGTTATTGTTATAATTCGCATATCCACCAATTGGAACTTGACAACTTCCATCCATTGCAGCTAAAAATGTTCGTTCGGCCGTTACACAATTTGCAACTTCATTATTGTGAACTTTTTGAAGTAACTCGAGAAGTTCAATATCGTTACTACGGCACTCAATGCCAAGAGCACCTTGACCGATTGCAGGTAGTAATGTGTCTTTATCTAAATAAGTTGTTACTACGTCATCAGACCAACCCATACGTTTGAGTCCTGCTGCTGCTAAAATAATCGCATCATAATCTTCTGTTTCTAATTTATTTAAACGTGTATCAATATTACCACGAATCCATTTAATTTTTAGATGAGGATATTTAGATAATATTTGTGCACCTCTTCTTAATGAACTTGTACCAACTATACTATTCTTAGGAAGTTCTTCTAATGGTACGTGATTTTTGGCAATATAGGCATCAAATGGTATTTCTCTATCAGGAATACAACCTAATGTTAAACCTTCTGGAATAATACTAGGAACATCTTTTAATGAGTGTATTGCCATATCGATATCGTTGTTAAATAGCTCATTTTGAATCTCTTTAACAAATAGGCCTTTTCCTCCAACTTTAGATAGTTGTTGATTCACAATTCGATCTCCCTTTGTGACAATCTCTTTAATTTCGATTTCTAAAGATGGATCAATGGCTTTTAATTTATCAATGAATTGTTTACTTTGTGTTAAAGCAAGTTTACTTCTACGTGAACCCACAACTAATTTACGCATAAACAAGGCCTCCTACATAAGTTTTCTTTTAATTAAAATGAGTAGTGAAGAATAAATTCACCATACATAGGCAAAATATCATAATATTAAAATAAATTAAATTAATTGAGATGATTTTCTTTTTTAAATACATAACGATATATACTGTATAAAGAAGCGTAATAATGACAGACAACATAACCTTCGGATCTTTAAATATTGCTATACCAACCGCATAGATTCCCCATTGAGCAATTAAAATTACACTCAATATTAATATTACTAAACCGCCCAAAGTTGAAAAAAATATAATTTTTTCAAGAGTTGCTACACTGCCAATTCTAAAATATTTCTGATTAAAGTTTTTTTCTTTAAGGTTTTTATATTGAATGATATATAGCAATGCATTTACAAATGCAAGTGCAAAAAAAGCATAACTCAATACTGCAAGCCCTACATGTACAAGTAATAATTCATTTATAACTTGTACTTTTTGTATACTGTTTGTATAGTGTTCAGGTCTAAATGTATTCATCGTTAATAAGATAAATCCAATTACATTCAAAAAAAACACAGAAAAACTTAGAACTTTAATAATATTTAAAACTAGAGAAATAGAAATAATCATCCATGACAAGAAGAAAAAAACATCAAATATGGAATTAAACAATACATCACTATGCGAAGTAATATACATAGACAAAGAGATTGTTTGTAAAAACCAAACAATCCCTAAGGCATAAATTCCAAGTACTCTAATCTTATGACTCTTCCGAACAAAGTCTATAAAATAACAAAGAATGCTAATTAAATATACAATTAATATAATTTCATGAAATCTAATAAATAGCGTTTCTTGCATATTATCACCATTTTAATATGCTTATTCAAAACTAAAGATATGTCGTACTGAAAGTTCCTTTTCTTTTTTTCGTTCTTTCACTGCTTTATAAGGATCTTCGGCTTCAATATCAAATATATTTTGAAATAGCTCTAATTTTTCATTACTTTTTTTATCGTTACTCAATTCCTTAGCCTGTTTAATTGGATCTTTCAACATTTGATTAATAATACTTTTAGTATGTTTAGAAATGACTGTTCGTTCTCGTTCAGATAGATTCGGTAATTTTCTATCGATACTATCCATTGTTTCAGCTTGAATAGTCATTGCTTTTTCACGTAAAGCTCTTATTACAGGAACTACACCCAACATATTTACCCAATCATTATGTGCTTTAATTTCAGCAGGAATTTCATTAGAAATAGCTTCAGCCGCTATTTGTCGTTCTTTTAAATTAGCATCAACTAAACCTTTTAAATCATCTACATCATAATTAAATACGTCATCACTTAAATTATGACATGGTTCAATATCTCGTGGTACTGCAATGTCTAATAATAATAATTTAGATTTTCTATATGATAGTGCCTGATTAATCATACTTTTAGTAATAATATAATCTGGTGAACTAGTAGAACTAATAACAATATCAGTTGAAGTTAATAAACTAGGTAAAGATTCTAGCTTATCATAACTAACTTGATGTTTTTCAGCTAAAATTCTAGCTTTACTTTCTGTTCGATTTACAATTGTAATATGATTAATGCCTGAGCCGAGTAAATTTAATAACGACAATTCACTCATTTCACCTGCACCAATAATAACAGCATGTTTATTTTTTAATTTACCTAATACTTTTTTTGATAATTCCACAGCAGCATATGAAACACTTACAGCATTATCTGCGATATCTGTTTCATTATGTGCTTTTTTAGCAAAAGTAATTGCTTGTTTAAATAGATGATTAAAGATAGTTCCAGTTGTTTTTAAATCTTGCGCTAAGAAAAATGCATCACGCATTTGGCCTAAAATTTGTGTTTCTCCTAACACAATTGAATCTAAACCTGAAGTTACACGCAATAGATGTTCTACTGCTTCGTCCCCCACTTTAACTTCAGACATTGCTTTAATATCATCTACTTCAAATCCAAATGAACGAGCTAAAAATCGTTGAATATAATATCGTCCTGTATGAATTTGATCCACTACAGCATATACTTCTGTACGATTACATGTCGATAATATTACATTTTCTAAAATTGCTTTAGTTTCGAATAAATCTTCATTGGCTAATCGTAAGGCATCATCTCTAAAAGCAACTTGCTCTCTTAAAGCTACATCAGCAGTACGATGATTTATGCTAATAGCAATAAAATGCATTTATAACGCCCTCCATATACTAACAATATCGTTAGTATAACACATTTTAGAATGAATTTAAGTTTGATGCTCAAATAAATTAGAAACATTCTAATGTGAAGTCAAAATTTCGTCACTTAATTACAAGATATTTCTTTTAATTTATATAATTAGCAATAATATCCCAAATGTATTGCTGTTTAGAATTTTGAATAGAAGAGTAACTTATAATTGTATCGTTTGGATCTAAATCTAATTTTTGTTTTATATTTTTTATATGTTTTTGAACTTTACCTTTCGCAATTTTATCTTCCTTAGTACAAATGACTAGTGTTGGTAGATCGAAATGTTTTAAATAATTATACATTAATACATCATCTTCGGTAGGATTATGTCGTAAATCTACAAGTTGAATGACTAAACCTAGATTTTCTCGTTTAGTTAAATACTCTTCTATCATTTTCCCAAATTTTTCACGCTGTGATTTACTTACTTTTGCATATCCATATCCAGGAACATCAACAAAAATAAGTTGTTCATCAATATTATAGAAGTTTAGAGTTTGCGTTTTTCCAGGCTGTTGTGAAGTACGAGCCATATTTTTTCTACCAATCATACTATTAATAAAAGAGGACTTACCCACATTAGAACGTCCACTTAAAGCGATTTCAGTTAAATTGGTTTCAGGATATTGTTCTTCTTTCACTGCACTAATCATTAATTCTATATTATTTGGGTTAATATTCATATTCAAACACCTCTTCATTATTATAGCTGCTTTATTATAATATAAATGTTTAAAAATCTAAAATTTTAAAAAAATGATATGTATAAAAATAAGGAAGCAGTTTCGAACTCAAATGAATTCTATCACCACTTCCTTATCATATGGTTGATAATTAAGCTGAAGTTTTAGTACCGTTCAATAAATTACCTTCTGAATCATACATTTCAGGCTCGATTTCCTCATTAATTGTTTGAGCAGTTACTACAACTTTAGCAACATCACTTGTTGAAGGTACATCATACATAATATCAATTAAAGATTCTTCTATAATTGATCGTAATCCACGTGCTCCAGTTTTTCGTTCAATTGCTTTTTCACTGACTGCTGCCAAAGCTTCTTCAGTAAATTCTAATTCAACGTTATCAAGAGCTAACATTTTTGTATATTGCTTAACTAACGCGTTTTTAGGTTGCGTTAAAATATTTTTAAGCGCTTCAACATCTAATGTTTCTAAATTAGCAACTATTGGTACACGTCCAATAAATTCTGGAATTAAACCATATGCTTGTAAATCTTCAGGACGAATTTGTGCTAATAAAGCTTCTTCATCATACTTATCTGCTTCATTGCTAGCAAAACCGATAACTTTTTCACCTAAACGGCGTTTAATGACTTCATCAATACCATCAAACGCACCACCTAATATAAATAGAATATTAGTTGTGTCAATTTGAATCAATTCTTGGTTAGGATGTTTACGGCCACCTTGAGGTGGTACACTTGCTGTTGTACCTTCTAAGATTTTAAGTAATGCTTGTTGTACACCTTCACCAGAAACATCACGCGTAATTGATGTATTTTCAGATTTTCTAGCAATTTTATCAATTTCGTCTACATAAATAATTCCTTTTTCTGCTTTATCAATGTCAAAATCAGCAGCTTGAATCAAACGTAATAAAATATTTTCAACATCATCACCAACATAACCTGCTTCAGTTAAACTTGTTGCATCTGCAATAGCAAATGGTACATTCAATGTTTTAGCAAGTGTTTGTGCAAGTAAAGTTTTACCGCTACCCGTTGGTCCAATTAAGGCGATATTACTTTTTTGTAACTCAACATCATCTTCATTTGGACCCAATTGTTGAATACGTTTGTAATGATTGTAAACTGCCACTGCTAAAGATTTTTTAGCTTTTTCTTGGCCAATAACATATTCATTTAAATGGTCCATAATTTCTTTAGGCGTCGGTAATTCAGTAAATTCTTCTGAAGTAGCTTGAGCTAATTCTTCTTCAACAATTTCAGAACATAGTTCGATACATTCATTACAAATGTATACACCACTCCCTGCTACTAATTTTTTAACTTGATCTTGGTCCTTACCACAGAAAGAACATTTTAAATTTTCTTCATCTTCATTAAATTTAAACATTCATTTACACCTCTATCCTTAAACGACTATACTAGATAGCATTCTACAATGCAAATTGATAGTTAACAACTAAAATGCTTAAAACATATAGTAGCAGATACATATAATGATGCACCTGCTACTTATTTTTAAACTTTATATCAATTTAAAAGTTTATTATTTGTCTTCTTTTTTATCTTCTTTAGCTGAATCAACATATTTAGCATTGTCTCTTAATAAGTCAATTACTTTTTGAATACGTACATCATTTTTAATGATATCAGTATTACCAAGAGTTTGTTTAATATCTTCTACTGAGATATTAAATTGACTGCTCATTTTTTCTAATTCTTTATCAATATCTTCATCTGTGACTTTGATATTTTCTTCATCTGCAATTGCTGATAATGTTAAGTTTGTTTTAACACGTTGCTCTGCATCATCTTTCATTTGTTCTCTTAATTGAGATTCATCTTGACCAGAAATTTGGAAGTAAGTTTGTAAGTCTAAACCTTGTTGTTGGATTCTTTGACCAAATTCTTGAACCATACGATCTAATTCAGTGTCAATCATAGCTTGTGGAATATCAATTGTTGTATTTTCAGTTGCTTTATTAATTGCTTCTTCTTTTTCCACATTTTCAGCATCTTGTGCTTTTTGTTCTGATAAACGTTTGCGTAAGTTTTCTTTATACTCATCTACTGAATTAGCATCTGAATCTAATTCATTTGCAATTTCATCAGTTAATTCGGGTACTTCTTTGTATTTAATTTCATTTACTTTAGTTTTGAATGTAGCTTCTTTACCAGCTAATTCTTCAGCGTGATATTCTTCTGGGAATGTTACAACAACGTCTTTTTCTTCTCCAGTTTTAACGCCTACTAATTGATCTTCAAATCCTGGAATAAATGAACCTGAACCGATTTCTAAATCATAACCATCAGCTTGGCCACCTTCAAATTGTTCGCCATCTACATAACCATCAAAGTCAATATTTACAGTGTCTCCTTCTTCAACTGCACCATCTTCTTTAACAACCATATCAGCTAAATGACCTAAACTATGATCAATTTCATCTTGTAAATCTTGATCAGTTAATTCAGAATCTTGTTTTTCAATTTCAAGACCTTTATAATCTCCTAATTTAACTTCAGGTTCAACAGTCACTGTTGCTTCAAATTCGAAATCTCTACCTTTTTCAATTTGAGTTACATTAATTTCAGGTTGAGCGACTGGATTGATTTTAGTTTCTTCAATGGCTTCACCATAAGCTTCAGGTAAAAGAATATCTACTGCATCTTGATATAATGCTTCAACGCCAAAACGTTGTTCGAAAATTGGACGAGGCACTTTACCTTTACGGAAACCAGGCACGTTAATTTGTTTAACCACTTTTTTAAATGCTTGATCTAATGCTTTATTTACTTTTTCTGCTGGAACAGTAACTTTTAATAAACCTTCGTTACCTTCTTTTTTTTCCCAAGTTGCTGTCATGTATAAATACCTCCATGCTTACATTTTTAATTTTTTCAACTTCCCTATTATATCATAGGTCTAATATGGACACAAACAATGTTTTATAGGGGATTTTAAATAGTAATTCAACTTTACAGAATCATTTAAGTAAACTAAAATGATTTGCTCACATTTAATTATCTAACTGATAAATTAATGTTAATAATTCTTGATTTGCTTCACTTACTTCTATACCAATCATTGACTTAAAATAAACATCATAAGCTATTATCCAATCTTCTTCATTAAAAAGTGAAAATATATCAAGTGGATATAGTTTTATTGAATGATTATTCATCACATACTGAGCTTCATTTTGTATATTCAAAGCTCCATTTTCTAATCTATCGAGAACTTGGGGAATAACAGTAGTTTTCATATCTGTGTGTTCTAAACCTTTTAATGTTGTAGGGAGGATGTTGACTTCATAACCATACTTCTCAATTTTTATTTCACTATCATAATTTGAAAAACGTAAATACTCAAGCATGAGACTTTTTAAATTATAAGATTCTACTTGATTAGACAATAAAAAAGCAACCGTCTTTCTGAATTCATAATGTCCGTTATCAATGAGTTTAATCATTAATTTAGTTTGACGATTTAAATCTAAACTAGTAAATTCTGATAATAATTGACTAGAAAGTTTCTTGTCTTCATCTAATTTAGATTGGGCATATTCTTTTAATGGAAAGAGTGCCATTCTAGTTTTATGTTCTTTCACTTCGTTAATGATTTGATTAATGACTTCAACTGCTTCATAATTCTGATTTAAACCTATTAATGCTTTAATATAGAAAATAATTAGTTCGTCGTAATGAGGTATACCTTTTTTTAAGAAAATAATTGCTTCTTCTCTTAATTCTAAATATAACCCTAATTCATTTAACATGTCACATTTAATCAAAGATAATTGATTATCTAACTCGAATGAGGCTTCATATATATCAAACAATTGATACATTTCTTTATATTTATTTTGTTGTTGTGCATTTAAAATATTATGATATAATTTTTGCTTTGATTGAGGAAAAGGGATAATATCAGACATATTGAGCCCCCTTTATTTTAAATCTTTTAAAATTAACGCACTCCATGATTCAAAATGATTTAAATCATTTATTTCCTCTTGTGATACCCAATTAATTTTTAAAGTGTCGGTTTCTCTAACTTCTACATCACTAGATTTCACCTTAATTTTGAAAACAACACCTATATGAACTTTACCTACTGCATTAGTATCATCATTAATAAAACCAATATATTCCATATTTTGAGATCTATCTTCAGATAATCCTACTTCTTCATTAAGTTCTCTTTGTGCATTCACTCTTAAAACTTCATTAATTGAATCGGCGCCAACAACATTATTCATATGTCCACCAACACCCACTGAAGACTGTCCGTGTAAGCGTTCTTCTCCGCCACCACTTAAACGTTGATATACTAAGATTTCATCATTTTCATTTTCTAAAAGACAATATGAAATAAGTTGTTTATAAGATGGATCTTCTTCCATATCTCCACGTCTTTTTACTTCATAATTTTTAAACGTATTAAATATTTCTTCACCTTGACCATCGTTTTTCGATAAGAATCCATTAAATGCATTTTTTTCATTATCAAATAATAATTCTCTTGATACGACGATGATTTGTTCATCAAATTTAGACATAGTTAACTCCTTGAAATTAATATTCTTTTTTTAATAGTTTAACAAACCAATGATTTAAATCACAATGATATTTAACTGGTTCGTTTACTTATCATAATTCTATTAAAGAATATTTGATGAATAAAAGTAAATAAAAAAAGCCAATAAGGTTTTATAGTTACCTTATTGGCTTTTAAATATGAATTATTTTAAAGCATCTTTAGCTTTTGATACTAATTCACCGAAAGCTTTATCGTCTGAAATAGCAATTTCAGAAAGCATTTTACGGTTAATGTTAATGTCAGCCTTTTTCAAGCCGTTCATTAAACGAGAATAGCTGATATCATGTTGACGTGCAGCTGCATTAATACGTGTAATCCATAATTTACGGAAATCACGTTTACGTTGACGACGGTCACGGAATGCGTATTGACCTGATTTCATCACTTGTTGTTTTGCTACTTTATATAATGTATGTTTTGAACCGAAGTAACCTTTAGCCAATTTAATCGTTTTTTTACGACGTGCTCTTGTTACTGTTCCACCTTTAACTCGTGGCATGTTAAATTCCTCCTTAAATATATCGCTTTATCATCGTTCGAAAGTAATATTAATTATTTTTTGTAAGCTAACAATTGTTTTACGCGTTTCATATCGCTTTTAGATACTAGTTTAGCTTTACGTAATTTACGTTTTTGTTTAGTATTTTTATTTGCAAATAAGTGAGATGTGAAAGCTCTAGAACGTTTTAATTGACCTGAACCAGTTCTTTTAACACGTTTAGCTGCTCCACGGTGAGTTTTCATTTTTGGCATGATTCATTTCCTCCTAATAAAAGTAAATTATTTTTCGTTTACAGGCGCTAACATAATAAACATTTGGCGCCCTTCCATTTTAGGTTTTTGTTCAACAGTGGCAATATCTTTACATTCGTCTGCAAATTTTTCTAAAACACGTTGACCAATTTCTTTGTGTGTAATTGCACGACCTCTGAAACGAATAGAAACTTTACATTTGTCACCTTTAGTTAAGAATTTACGTCCATTTTTCAACTTAGTTTGGAAATCGTGTTCCTCAATAGTTGGACTTAAACGAATTTCTTTAACATTGATAACTTTTTGTTTTTTCTTCATTTCTTTTTCTTTTTTCTGTTGTTCGAATTTATATTTACCATAATCCATAATTCTTGCAACAGGTGGTTTAGCATTTGGTGCAACAACTACTAAATCTAATTCAACTCTTTCAGCCATCTCAAGAGCTTCTCTTTTAGATTTAACACCAATTTGGTCACCATTTTGGCCAATTAAACGTAATTCTTTTGCGCGAATTTTTTCGTTAACTTGCGTTTGATTTTTTGCTATGGTTGACACCTCCCAAAATTTTACGAAATTTTCCCAAGCAAAAAGAGCGGACAATATTTGCCCGCTCTTCACTCATACACAATAATTGTGTGACATGATTAACCTGCCAACAGCTTTTTGCGTCGCTACAGGTGAGAAACGGGTGTTTCTACTTGGTTCGTTTCGTAATCAACGATACTAATCATATCAAGTTTTATTAAGCATGTCAATTGTTTTTTGAAATTAGTGATGTTTTACTTCATTCATTGAGACATCTTGGCTTAAATCAACTTCTTCAAGAGGTATTTTTTTAGTTTTATATCTTAATTTATGATAAATAAAGAATACTAAAAATACTGGAATACCCATATACGTAATAATAAATCGATTAAGATCAAAGTGCCCTGTTTTAATGAAATCCACATCTTGTCCAACAATCACAATCACACACAATATACCTGCAAATATTGGACCGAATGGGAACCATTTCGCTTTATATTTCAATTCTGATTTACGATGATGTTGAACATTAAATGCTCGTCTAAAGCGATAATGACTTACTGCAATACCTACCCAAGCAATAAAGCCTGTCATACCACTGGCAGCTACAATGTATTCATAAGCATTTCCGCTTAATTTTTGTACTAAGAAAATAACGACTACAAGTACACCAGTAGCAATCAATGATAAATATGGCACGCCGTGTTTATTCGTTTTACCAAACGAAGCGAATGCTAATTTATCTTTACTCATTGAATATAACATACGTGTTGATGCATACATCCCTGAATTACCAGCTGATAATACTGAAGTTAAAATAACTGCATTCATAAATGAAGCAGCGAATGCTAAGCCTGCATTTTTAAAGACAAGGGTAAATGGAGATGTTGCAACATCGTTATCTCCACCCATTAAAGCATTACTATTATAAGGAATTAACATACCAATAACAAAGATGGCTAAGATGTAAAATAATAATATTCTCCAAAAAACTTGTTTAATTGCTTTTGGGACAGCACGTTCTGGATTCTCAGATTCTCCAGCAGTAATACCTATTAATTCAGTACCTTGGAATGAGAAACCAGCAACTAAGAATACACCTAGGATTGAAAGTAAACTACCGCCAAGATTTCCACCTAGGATTGGCCCATCACCTTTAGTAAATGTCTCAAATCCTACAAAATGTCCACCCATAATTCCTAATATAGTTAAAATACCAATAATTATAAAAATAATTACTGTAATCACTTTTATAAGTGCAAACCAATATTCACTTTCACCATATACTCTTACAGATAAAGAGTTTAATGCGAAAATAATAACTATAAAGATACAACTCCATACCCATGCTGGTATCCCTGCCATAGGTGTCCAATACTGTATGACTTGCGCTGCAATAGTTACATCTGCCGCTACAGTAATTACCCAGTTAAACCAATAGTTCCAACCTAATGCGAATCCTAATGATGGATCTACAAATCGTGTTGCATAGGTACTAAATGAACCTGAAACAGGTAAATACGTAGCCATTTCTCCTAAAGAAGTCATTAAAAAGAATACCATAGCTCCAATAATTGCATATGCAATAAGCGCACCTAATGCACCAGCATCGTGAATAGCACCACCTGATGTCATAAATAGGCCTGTACCGATACAGCCTCCCATTGCAATCATAGAGATATGACGATCTTTTAACCCTCTCTTCATACCGCTATCTTGATTTTCAACTTTACTCATATAAGCTCCCTTTCTTAATGTAGAGGTTAGCTAAGTATTTATTTGTTATGTGAAGATAATTAACATATTTAATTTTTATAAATGATATGTAAATCAAATTACAAATTAAAAAATAGGTACATACCGTTAAGATATGCACCCATTACTTAATCTATATCGGTAGCACATCACAAACTGTGACAGTACAGTTTCTATTCGATAACTGTCCCAACAAATCATAAGTATGGTTATCATTTGTTTCGGCATCTTTACCTTTCATACTTTCAACATACGTTCCATATCAACTTCTGAAGTATTACTTTTTAAAGATGCAACCTCTAACTCATTTTTATTTAACTACTTTGTAATATACATTAAGGATATTATTTTATCAAGACTATCTACGTTTTTTTAGACGAATTTCATCTACTAAGTTCCAGATAAATTCATCTCTTTCTATTGTTTCTTGATCTTGTGAGCCATACTTACGAACATTTACTTCGTTGTTTTCAACTTCTTTATCTCCTACTACAATTTGATAAGGAATTTTTTGCATTTGTGCCTCTCGAATTTTATAGCCCATTTTTTCGTTACGATCATCAATTTCTACACGAACACCTTGAGATTTTAATTCATCTTGTAAATTTCTCGCATAGTCGTAATGTAAATCTACATTTACTGGAATAATCTCAACTTGTTTTGGAGCTAACCATGTTGGGAAAGCACCTTTAGTTTCTTCAGTTAAGAAAGCTACAAAACGTTCCATAGTTGAAACTACGCCACGATGAATAACAACAGGTCGGTGATTTTCACCATCACTACCAATATAAGAAAGATCAAATCGTTCAGGTAGTAAGAAATCAAGTTGTGCAGTTGAAAGGGTTTCTTCTTTACCCATTGCAGTTTTAACTTGAACATCTAATTTAGGACCATAGAATGCTGCTTCTCCAATAGCTTCAACATATGGTAAGCCCATTTCATCTACTGCTTCTTTAAGCATAGACTCAGCTTTATTCCACATGTCATCATCGTCCATATATTTTTCTTTATCTTCAGGATCTCTGTAACTTAATCTGAATGTGTAATCTTCAAAACCAAAGTCTTCATAAACATCTTGTATCATATGAACAACGCGTTTGAATTCATCTTTAATTTGGTCAGGACGTACAAAGATATGAGAATCATTTAAAGTCATACCTCTTACACGTTGTAAGCCTGATACTGCACCACTTGCTTCATATCTATGCATAGTACCTAATTCAGCAATACGAATTGGTAATTCACGATAAGAATGTGGTTTATTATTATAAACCATCATATGATGTGGACAGTTCATTGGACGTAATACCATTTCTTCAGTTTCATCTAATTTCATTGGTGGGAACATATCATCTCTATAGTGATCCCAATGACCTGAAGTTTTATAAAGTTCAACGTTAGCTAGAACTGGAGTATATACATGATCATATCCCATGCTTACTTCCTTATCTACAATATAACGTTCAATTTCACGGCGAATTGTTGCACCATTTGGTAACCATAGTGGAAGACCAGCACCAACAAGTTGATTATTTGTAAATAATTCTAAATCTTTACCAATACGACGATGATCACGTTCACGACGTTCCTCTAACATGTCTAAATGTGCTTTTAAATCTTTTTTATCAAAGAAAGCAGTACCATATATACGTTGTAACATTTTATTGTCGCTATCCCCACGCCAATATGCACCTGCAGTAGAAAGCAGTTTAAATTCTTTAATTTTTGAAGTTGATGGCACATGAACACCACGGCATAAATCTGTAAATTCACCTTGAGTATATAATGTTACATTCTCATCTTCAGGAATTGCATCTATTAATTCTAATTTATATGGATCATCTTTAAAGAAATCTTTTGCTTCTTCACGAGAAACCACTTTACGTTCAATTTTATAATTTTCGTTAACAATTTGTTTCATTGTTTTTTCGATTTTTTCAAAGTCATCTGATGATACTTTTTCATCCATGTCAAAGTCGTAGTAAAAACCGCCTTCAATCACTGGACCAACACCGAATTTAACATCTCCATAAATTCGTTTTAATGCTTGAGCCATTAAATGAGCAGTTGAATGACGTAATACCTCTAGAGCTTCATCACTACCAGGTGTAACAATTTCAATTGCCCCATCTTCTTCAAGTGGACGAGTTAAATCAACGAGTTGATTATTAAATTTTCCTGCTACTGCTTTTTTTCGAAGTCCAGGACTAATTGATTGTGCAATATCTTCTGTAGTAGTTCCTTTGTCAAATGATTTTGAATTGCCATCTGGAAACTTAATATTAATTTGTTCCATATCGAAACCCTCCATAAATTTTATTCTATGATCGCTGAAGAAAATAAAAAAACTCCTCCCTATAAAAGGGACGAGTTCGTCGCGGTACCACCCTAGTTATCTAGATGTATTCTAGATATCTCTTCATAAGATAACGGTCTTGAGCCGGATACTGATTACCAGCATCTAAATATGAAGGAGTAATAATTTAATATATCAACCAAATTCTCATCAATTGTTGGCTTGCTGTATGATAGAGATTAAATTATCATATCTTCATTTATTTCAACGATTTAGATTTATCTTTATTATACATCACACATTGTAAATTTCAATTATTTCGTAAATTTTTTCCATCTAAATAAAATTCATTTGCTAAACTTTTGATACGTTCGATAATTCGAGCAGCTTTCGTTATTTCTGCCCCTTTGTTTGATATAGATAAATGATGTTCTAATTCTTCCAAATTTAGATTTGAACTAAAGAATGTTGGTAATTCATGAACCATACGATAATGTAATAAGGGACCTATCACCTCATCCCTTACCCACGTTGTGACATCCTCAGCTCCGATATCATCTAACATTAATATATTTGCTTCTCGTATACGCTCTAACTTTTCATTATAACTTCCATCTTTAAAACCACCTTTGAGTATACGAATGTATTCAGGTAAATATACTATTGTAGATGGCACATGTTTTGACTTAAGCTGGTTTGCGATAGCTCCTAAAATAAAAGATTTGCCTGTTCCAAAAGGGCCATGTATATAAAGACCCTTAACGCGTTCACCGTTAACTAACTTTTTACAAATATCGTTAACTTCCATAGCTATTTCAAGTCGACTTCTATCGTTGGTATAGATATCTTTAACTTTTGCATTTAACGTATCTCGTTGCATGTGATGAGCAGTAATGAGTTGTGAACTTAAACGTTCTTCATCGTATTTAATTTTGCAAGGACATAATCGATAACGAACTTTAATACGCTCATTTTCTATATATAATTCTGGAATATGACCTTTAACAAAGTTTGGACAGTGTGCATAATCGTGACCATCGTAGTGTTTTTGTTGATCTTTATATTCTTGAAGTACATTTAAATCTTTATCAATCATTTCATTAGTAAGTTCTGACTGGTGTTGATTTAAAAATTGTTTAACATCAGAATCATTAATGACTTGATGTTTTATTTTAGCAATTCTTTTGTTTAAATTATCTTGATTTTTTATAAGTTTACTAAATGGTTTCATCTAATCCTCCCAATCTTGTTCTAATTGAGTACGAAACGCTTCTCTATCTTTTTCAAATTGCGCATCATTATTGTTTGGTTTTTCATCTTGTTGATTTTTATTTTTTAACCATTTTGGTGTTTTTTCTATTGATGCAACGTCACGTTGTTTATATTGACGTTTTGTTTTTTTAGTTATACTATCATTGATTTGTTGATTTGTTTTCAGCGCATAATCATATGCTTGTTGTGCAGTTTTAATACCTAACTTTTTCCAATTTGAAGCGATTTCAAATATATAGGATTTAGGAAGTTTCATCTCATTCTTAAGCATTACAAATTGTAATAAAATATTAATTACACCAAATGACAATTTTTCACGCTCTATTAACTCTTCTACCATTCTTTTTTGTTGTAAAGTTGGTTCTGATTCTGACCAAGACGCTAACATATCAATAGGACTTGTGTTTTCTAATAACTTAAACCAACTATCACTTTCCTTTATATCATCAGTAGTCTCATTTGGACGCTGTGATTGTTCTGAATGATTAGAAGGATTAGCTTTAGTTTGTAACTTAGGAAGCTGTTGTTGATGCTCAATTAAGTAATGAGACCTTGCTTGTTTTCTCATCTCTTCAAATGATAACGTTTGATTTTGTGTGATAGAGTTAAGAATGATTCGTTTCATAGAAGTAGGCGTTAACCCATATAAAGTAGCCAATTGTAAAATTAATTGTTTTGCCTCTTTAGTAATAATTTCTCCACTTATAAAATGATGTTGTAACATATCTCTCAACATATCAAAGTCAAATGATTCATTATCTAAATCTATAGTAGCTGAATGATTTTCCTTTTGAATTGTTGAAGCATCAATAGATATATTTTTTTGTGGAACTTTGAATACATCAGTAAATTTGCGCGTTACTTGCTGAAATTCTTTTAAATCTGGTTCATCTTTTTCAAAATACGCTTTTAAATCTTTATATCTTCGATTATCAACTTCATTGTATAGGTATATAGATAACATTGGATCATTAAAAAATTGGTATGCCGTTGGAGGTTGAATCAATTCATATATAAACATAGACTGATTACTATCATGTTTTACAAATGTTTTAATTAACCCAATGCCTTCAAGTAAATCCATATATTCACGGAATTCTAATAAATTTATTTTAAGCTCATTCATGATAGTGTAATGTGTGAGAATAGTATCTTCAACTTCATCGATAAATTGGTTCATGAAATGATATACACCAATAGCTTTAAAGCCAATTAACGGTATGTACAATCGATTTAATATCTCTAATTGTTGATGATTAAAGAAAAAATGTCGATATACTTTAAATCCATCGTGTGGACTTAAACCATACTCATAAGATTTAAAACTCATTTATGAATCACTCCGTTTGTTATCATCCAAAATACCTTGCATCGATGCTAGTAATTGATCCACATCTTTAAACTCTTTATATACTGACGCAAATCGTACATAAGAGACTTGATCTACATGCATGAGCAAATTCATTACATATTCACCTATATCTCTAGATGAAATTTCTGTATGACCTTTATCGCGTAATTGCCATTCTACTTTATTAGTAATGTCTTCCAATTGTTGATATCTAACTGGTCTTTTTTCACAAGATCTTACAAGACCATTTAATATTTTTTCTCTTAAAAATTGTTCACGTGTGCCATCTTTTTTGACCACAATAAGTGGACTCACTTCAATATGTTCAAATGTTGTAAATCTTGTCCCACAATTCTCACATTCACGTCTTCTACGTATTGCGTTAGCTTCATCAGCATGTCTTGAATCTACCACACGTGAATGTGTGGCACTACATTTTGGGCATTTCATATCTGTCACCCTCTTGAATAGATTATGCTTCATTATACTATAAAAACGATTTATGACAAAAGAACTCATATGTGTTGATAATAAATTGATACAACTTAGCTGTCTAAACCTATAATAAAATATAAAAAGGAAAGTGAAATAGAATTCAATATAAATTCTTTTTTCACTTTCCTACATATGACTCATTAAAAAAATTATTTAATATTTTTATAATGTTTTAATCTATAAAATCAATGACATTATATTAGAATATCAACTCTAAAATTAACAATCTTTTATTTATTAAAAGCTTAAACTGCAGTCACGGTAGACTTTTCTACTAGTTGTTCACCAATCATTTCAGCTACTTCTACTACTCTATTAGAATAACCCCATTCATTATCATACCAAGCAATCACTTTCACCTTATGATCATCCATTACAATTGTATTCTCAGCATCGATAATAGCTGAATGTGGATTTGTATTGAAATCGACAGATACTAAAGGTGCATTTTCCACTTCTAAAACACCATCTAAATCTGAATGACGAAATGCATTATTAATTTCGTCAACAGTTACCGGTTTTTCTAAATCTACAACTAAATCAACTAAAGAAACATTTTTTGTAGGCACACGTAAAGCTAACCCATGAAGTTTACCTTCTAGTTCTGGTAAAACTTCTTTCAATGCTTTTGCTGCTCCAGTAGAAGTTGGAATAATACTTTCATTACATGAACGTGCTCTACGTAAATCTTTATGGGGATTATCAATATTTTTTTGATCATTAGTAATTGCATGAACAGTAGTCATTAATCCATTTACAATACCAAATTGATCATTTAAAACTTTAGCAACTGGTCCTATACAATTTGTCGTACATGAAGCATTACTGAAAATGTCATACTTTTCAACATCTAATTTGTCATCATTTACCCCTTTAACAATCATTTGGACTTCTCCACCTTTAGATGGGCCAGTTAGTAATACTTTTTTAGCTCCAGCATGAATATGTCCAACTGCTTTATCACCATGATTAAATTTTCCAGTTGCTTCAATTACGATATCTATATTTAAATCTTTCCATGGTAAATTCTCAGGATTTCTATCTGACACTAACTTAATGTTATGGTTATCAACACGTATACCATCCTCAATTGGTTCTACTTTTTTATCATAACGTCCATGCGTTGTATCATAGTTAATTAGATGTGCAATTGTTTCAGGTGGATAGCTTGCATTAATCGCAACCACATTAAAATTTTCATTATGTAATGCAATTCTTAAAACCATTCTTCCTATTCTACCCATTCCATTAATTGCAATATTTGTTGACATTTAAAGCACTCCTTGTTTTATATGTTATACTTTATAAAATTAGTATAACATAATAGATTCCGATTGAAAGCGTTTACCAAAAATAATGTAATATTTTTTACATTTTAAGTTTATATAACTAATATATTTATTATATAAATAAAAAGAGTTTAAGACTAAAAATAAAGTCCTAAACTCTTTTTTTCATATTATTCATGAATGTATCCTTTTTCAATCAATAGTTGTTTAAGAAGGGTTTCTAATTCAGATTTACTTCCTAAATTATCTATAACATGATCAGCCATTCTGCTTTTTTTATCAATTGATATTTGACTATGAACTCTCGCTTTTGCTTGATCCAAGTCTAAATTGTTACGTTTCATTAAACGTTCAATTTGTACACTTTCAGATGTGTAGACCAGCCAAACTTCATCCACAGTATCTTGTAAATCATTCTCAAACAGAAGCGGAATATCCATAATCACATCATACCCTTGTTGTAAATACTGTTGCTTTTCTTGTTCCATAATCGTTCTTACAATAGGATGAATAATTTCATTAAGTTCTAATCGTTTTTCTGGATGATTAAATATTAATTCTCCAATGTATTGTCGATTCATTTCTCCGTCACTTGTGATTGCTTCGTCACCAAACGTTTCTTTTATTTGTTCCAAAGCAGTTGATCCTTTCTCTACTGCTTTTCTTGAAGCTATATCTGCATCGACAATTTTAAATCCATATTCTGATAATAATTTAGAAACTGTTGACTTTCCGGTAGCTATTCCACCTGTTAATCCAATTACTTTAGGCATTTGTATCACCGCTCACTTTATTTATTTCTGACAATATGGGCAAAAATGACTGTTTCTAGATGCTATAACTTTTTGTTCAATATCATGGCCACATACTTTACATATCTTTTGTTTGTATACATTTAAATGTAATTGCATTTTTCCAGTTTTTCCGTCAGCATGACGATAATCTGAAATACTTGTTCCACCATTATCAATACCCTCTTTTAACACTTCTTGTACATAATAAAAGAGCATTTGTCTTTCTTGATGAGACGTATCTTTTACTTTTCTCGCAGGATGAATACCTGCTCTAAACAATGCTTCACAAGCGTAGATATTTCCACATCCTGCTATGATTTTATGATCCAGTAACATCTGTTTAATAGGTTTATTGGCTACTTTTTTTTGAGATAAATAGTGATTAAAATGTTGTAACGCTTCTTCGTCAAAAGGCTCAGGCGCTATTTCTAAAAATGAAGGATAATCTTCAAATGAATTTAGGTTTCTAATCTCACCAAATCGACGTATATCTGAAAACACTAATTTTTTTCCATTATTTAAATGGAAAATCACGTGCCAATGTTTACGATAGTTGGGAATTGCTATCTCAGATAGGTGATTGACAATGAAAAATCCACCAGCCATACCTAAATGACTAAGTAACACACGTTTACGATTATGTTTTTCAATATGAAAAACAATATATTTACTTCTTCGTTCGACTTTAATTATCTTATAGCCTTCGCAATTCAAACGAAAACCATCTAAATTCATTCCTTTGATAATCGTTTCTTTATTCTGACTTTTACCTTCAATTACTTTTTTAGAAAATGAAATACTTTTAATTGTAGCATTTACAATAAAAGGTTCTATTCCCCTTTTAACATGTTCAACTTCTGGTAATTCTGGCATTATTCATTCCTCTTTCTATTTCGCATCATACCAAGTAGGACCATAATTAGAGTCTACTTTTAATGGAACATCTAAGTCTAATGCATGCTCCATTATATCTTCAACAAATAAACTAAATTCTTCAACTTCAGACTTAGGCACTTCAAATATTAATTCATCATGTACTTGTAAAAGTAATTTAGCTTTGTAAGACGTATGTTGAACTTGCTTATCAAATTCAACCATAGCAAGTTTAATAATATCGGCTGCACTTCCTTGAATTGGAGTGTTCATTGCTGTACGTTCCGCAAAACCTCTTAAATTAAAATTACGACTAGTGATGTCAGGAATATAACGTCTACGATGCAATAATGTTTCAACATAGCCATTTGCTTTAGCATCCTTTACAATGTCACTCATATATTGCTTAACTCCAGGGAAACTTGCTAAATAATCATCAATAAATATTTTTGCCTCTTTACGTGTTATATTTAAGCTTTGACTTAAGCCATAATCACTAATACCATAAACGATTCCAAAATTTACAGCTTTGGCTTGTCTACGCATTAAATCAGTGACTTCCTCCGCTTCAACACCAAATACTTTTCGTGCTGTAGCAGTATGAATGTCCTGTCCATGAATGAATGCTTCTTTTAAACTGTCATCTTGTGTAATATGCGCTAAGACACGTAATTCAATTTGAGAATAATCTGCAGATAAAATAACACTGTCTTCAGATGAAGGTTTAAATGCTTTACGTATTTTACGCCCTTCTTCAAGTCGAATCGGTATATTTTGTAAATTAGGATCAACTGAAGATAATCGTCCAGTTTGTGCTAATGTTTGATTAAAACGAGTGTGTATACGCTTATCATTACTAATGACTTTTTGTAAACCTTCCACATAAGTAGATTGTAATTTAGCTAATTGACGATATTCCAAAATATCATTAATGATAGGATGTTCATTCTGTAACTGTTCTAAAACATCGACTGCTGTAGAATAACCAGTTTTTGTTTTTTTAATGACAGGTAGTTTTAATGTTTCAAATAAAACCACACCGAGTTGTTTAGGTGAATTAATGTTAAATTCTTCACCTGCTACGTCATGAATACGTTGAACTAACAATTCTAACTTCTCTTGTAATTCTTGTTGCATGCGTTGTAAATCATTTACATCTGTATAAATACCAATTTCTTCCATTTTACTTAAAATACGTGCTAGCGGAAGTTCTAAATCTTTTAGTAAATTCATTTGTTGATGTGATTCTAGTTCTTTTTCCATTAACGGTTTAACAGCATCAATAGATTTAGTAATAGATGCAATATGCGTATTTAAAATTTCAGTATCAGGAACTTGTCGCTTTTTACCTTTCCCATAAATAGAGACATCTTCTTTAACATACGTTTGATGATAATTTGTTACAACCGAATAGACATCATCAATCGTTCGTGATGGATCAATAATGTAGCTTGCTAACATCGCATCAAAAACGATATTTTGAATGTTGATATTTAATCTGTGTGCTATAACAAATGTTTTCTTTGCATCATAAACTACCTTTTTAGAATTTTCATTTTCTAACCATTTAATAAGTTCTGGATAATCTTTAATATTATCTGCATCAACTACGATATAACGTTCTTTATCATAAAATCCAAACTTTAAAATATCATCTTTTAAATAATTAGAACCATCTATTTCGAAATGAATCACTGCTTCATCAAGATGATTAAAATCAACATATTCAAAAGTAGGTAAAATATCAAAAGAAACTTGTTTTTGTTCTTGCTCAAACTCAGATGCTTTATTATCTATATCTGCTAATAATTGTTTAAATTCTAATTTCTTAAAAAGTTCAATTTTTTCATGATTATCCTTGATATCACTTAATTTCGTATCATTTAAAGTGACTTCTATTGGACTATAGCGATTAATTGTAGCAAGCTCTTTACTCATTAATGCATCTTCATGACTAAGTTCGAGCTTTTCTTTTAATTTTTTACCAGATACTTTATCAATATTCTCATAGACACCTTCTACAGAATCAAATTGATTTAAAAGTTTAATTGCTGTTTTTTCTCCTACTCCAGCTACACCGGGTATATTGTCTGAACTATCTCCCATTAAACCTTTCATATCAATAATTTGTATTGGTTTTAAACCATTATATTTTTCTGCTATAAATTCTGGAGTATAGTGATCAACGTCTGTGACCCCTTTTTTAGTATAATAAATAGTCACATTTTGAGTTGCTAACTGTGTTAAGTCTCTATCTCCAGTTACAATAATAGTTTCAAAATCATTTTGATCTGCTTCTTTACTTAATGTACCAATAATGTCATCTGCTTCGTAGTTTTCTAATTCATAATGTTTAATATGATAAGCATCTAACAATTGTCGAATATAGGGGAATTGTTCGCTTAATTCGGGTGGTGTTTTTTGACGTCCACCTTTGTATTCACTATATTTAGAATGTCTAAAAGTAGTCTTACCTGCGTCAAAGGCTACTAAGAAATGTGTAGGTTGTTCTTCTCTGATAATTTTTTCGAGTAATTTGGCAAACCCAAGAATCGCATTTGTATGAATACCTGCTTTATTAGATAAAAGTGGCAATGCGTAAAAAGCTCTAAAACTTAAACTATTGCCATCTATCAATACTAATTTATTCAAATTTTAAACCTCCAGAATGAGTTTAATTATATTTTAGCATAAACCTTTGGTCATAACGACTGAACGATATTTTACGAATGTCAAAAAATAAAATCCTACAAGTTTAGGTCCCTTTAAAATCCTAAAAACATAAAAAAGTATTTTAAAGTGTGGATGACCTAAACTTGTAGGACAAAATAGTTATTCGATTTTATCTATAAATGAGACTCTAAATAGCGATCCTTTATTCAGTTCACTTTCGACCATAATGGTACCGTGAAGTGCTTCTACAATATGTTTTGTAATCGATAATCCTAAACCTGTTCCACCAGAGTCACGACTTCTTGCTTTATCTACTCTATAAAATCTCTCAAAAATATGCTTTTGATCTTTTTTGTCTATCCCAATGCCATAATCTTGGATTTCTAGATTAACTTTTATATCTTCTCTGTAAACTCTAACAATAACTTTATTATTTTCATATGAATAGTTAATGGCATTTGAAAGTAAATTCGTGATAACTTGAGACAATTTTCCTTCATGCGCTTTAATAATAACATCATTTTCTATTTCAGATTTAATAGCGATATTTTTATACTTAGCTTGAGTTTGTAGATTATGGATTGTATTATGTGCTAAATCTGAAAGATTAACATAAGTAGTCTCAATCTCAGTTTGTTGTTCAATATGAGATAAATCCAATAAATCCATGACAAGTGATTCTATACGATTTGATTCTTTTAAAATAATATTTAAAAACATATCAAGGGATTGTTCATCATTCTTTGCACCTTCAATTAAGGTTTCTGCAAATCCTTTAATTGAAGTGATTGGAGTTTTAAGTTCATGTGAAACATTTGCAACAAACTCACGTCTCAAATTCTCTAATTTTTTTAGATTAGTGATATCATGTAATACTACAACCATACCTTGAAGTTTCTTTTTTGATTTACTTAAAATGGGAATACAAGAAACATCAAAATATTTTTGATGAACATCATTAATGTATAACTCAATTTGTTCATGCAACGGTTTTTCAGTTTTAAAGCTTTCAATAATAAGATGTTGAATTTCTTTATCTAAATGTACAGTATAATCTTTATTTTCGACTTTACTATCTGGTTTGAACACCTCGTAATAAGCATGGTTTGCAATAACAATTTCACCTTGTTTATCTATCATTAATACCGAACTAGGAATATTTTCTAATGTTGTTTTAAGGCGATTAGATTGCATTTTTTGTTTATTATTTAATTTTTGCAATCGTCTTGCTAAATCATTGGTAGTAACAAATAATGCTTTTGTTTCTTTCACATTACTTTCAGGTACTCTAACATGATAATATCCATCTGCAATTAAAGATGTCGCATAAGTAACTTCGTTGATTGGTCGTATATAGGTGCGATTAATGCTTCTTACAGCTAAATAAATAGCAAATAACACAATGATTCCAATTAATGATAAGTACTTCCACATATTTTTTTGTAAATCTAAAATTTCAGTATTAATACCACTTATGTATATTGTTTGATTACTTACAGTATTTTTAAATGTGTAATCCACCTTATCCTTATTTTTATGATATATAATATTCGAAGGATTAGCTGCATTATCAATAGTATGATTAATTTGATGTTGATTGCCAGTTTGATATAACACATGTCCATTTTCAGAAATTTTAACAACCAAATTTTGATTTTGTGCTATACGCTGAATGTCTGCTTGTTTATTTCGCTTATTTAAATTTACGATATTTTCTGATAAATGATTTAATTCTCTAGTTTGAGTATCTGATAATATCTGATAAATCGTATGATGAAGAATTGCACCTAAGCCTATAAAACTAATAATTGTGATTGTACATAGTAGAAGTAATAATCTATGATGAAATTTAATCATTAAGCTTTAGGTCTTTCTAATTTATAACCCAATCCACGAACTGTTTTTATCAACTTAGGTTGTTTAGGATTTTCTTCTAATTTATCTCTTAAATGACTAATATGAACATCTACAATTCTTGAATCTCCTGCAAACTCGTAATTCCACACTGAATTTAACATATGTTCTCTAGTAATTACGCGTCCTTGACGTTCAATAAGATAAAGTAATAACTCAAATTCTTTAGGAGTAAGTTCAAGCAAGGTATCATCTCTATAGACTTCAAAGAATTCAGGACGAATTCTAATATTATCAATTACAATATCTTCATCCTCCACGTCATCTTTTACGACTTCATTAGCAATTTGAGAGCGTCTTAAAATAGCTTTTACTCTTGCTACAACTTCTCTTGGAGAGAAAGGTTTAGTCATGTAATCATCAGCACCTAATTCTAAGCCTAAAACACGATCAAACTCATCATCTTTAGCCGTTAACATTAAAATAGGTACAAGATTTTTATCAGATCGAATCGTTTTACATACTTCTATTCCATCTTTTTTAGGTAACATGACATCTAATACAATCAGTTCAGGTTTAACCTCTTTAACTTTTTTGAGTGCTTCTTCACCATCATACGCTACATCTACAATATAACCTGCTGTTTCTAAGTTATATTTTAGTAACGTTACTATTGATTGCTCGTCATCAACCACTAATACTTTTTGTGACATGATTTGCCTCCCTAAATAGAATTAACAATTTCAATTTTATTATAACTGAAATTTAAATAAAAATAACATACAACATATTGAATTTACATAAACTTAACATTTACTTATTATTTTCAATTTGTTAAGAATATTTTTCGTTAATCTTGTTTTGATATTTATTAATAATGAACAAAAACAGTCTAAGACATCAAAATCCATCTTAGACTGTTTTATCAAAATAAATATTATTTTAAGTTTTTAATCAATTCATCGGCAAATTCTGAAGTTGATACTTCAGTAGCTCTGTCCATTAAGCGAGCAAAATCATATGTCACAATTTTAGAAGCAATTGTAGCTTCAATAGCATCAGTAATTTTATCAGCCGCTTCTTGCCATCCTAAATGTTCTAACATTAATACAGAACTTAATAATTCAGATGATGGATTCACTTTATTTAAGTTAGCATACTTTGGTGCTGTACCATGTGTTGCTTCAAAAATAGCATGCCCTGTCTCATAGTTAATATTAGCACCAGGAGCAATACCGATTCCTCCTACTTGTGCAGCAAGTGCATCTGAGATATAGTCGCCATTTAAGTTCATTGTAGCTACTACATCATGTTCTGCTGGACGTGTTAAAATTTGTTGTAAGAAAATATCTGCTATTGAATCTTTAATAATAATTTTACCGTCTTTTTCAGCTTGTTGTTGTGCGTCATTTGCAGCATCTTTACCATCTTTTTCAGCAATGTCATCATATTGTTGCCAAGTAAATACTTTATCAGAAAATTCGTTATGAGCTAAATCATAACCCCATTGTTTAAATGATCCTTCTGTAAACTTCATAATATTACCTTTGTGAACTAATGTTACTGATTTACGGTTATTATCAATTGCATATTGAATAGCTGATCTTACTAAACGTTCGGTTCCTTCTTTAGAAACTGGTTTAATACCAATACCAGAAGTTTCGGGAAAACGAATATTTGTAGCACCCATTTCATTTTGTAAGAAGTCAATAACTTTTTTAACTTCTTCTGTTCCTTCTTTAAATTCAATTCCAGCATAAATATCCTCAGTATTTTCACGGAAGATAACCATATCAACATCTTGAGGACGTTTTACTGGTGAAGGTACACCTTTAAACCAACGTACTGGACGAAGACAAGTAAACAAATCTAATTCTTGTCTTAATGCTACATTTAAAGAACGAATGCCTCCGCCAATTGGTGTAGTTAATGGTCCTTTAATTGCGATTAAGTATTCTTTGATGGTATCTAAAGTTTCTTGTGGTAACCATTCACCAGTTTCATCGTACGCTTTTTGACCAGCTAATACCTCTTTCCACTCAATACGCTTTTCACCGTTATATGCTTTTTCAACCGCCGCATCAACAACACGACTAGCTGCTTTCCAAATATCAGGACCGATACCATCCCCAATAATAAATGGAATAATTGGTTCATTAGGTACATTTAATAATTCATCATTTGCTCTAGTAATTTTTTCAGCTGCCATTATAAAAGCCTCCATAAATTAAATTTTGAAATATTTTATCTTTCTTCTACTGGTACATATTTACGATTTGTTTCTCCAACATATTTTGCACGTGGACGAATAATTCGATTATCACGATATTGTTCTAAAATATGCGCGGTCCATCCTGCAGTACGACTCACAGCAAAGATAGGTGTAAAAATATCGTGTGGAATTTCCATGCTATGATAAACAGTTGCGCTAAAGAAGTCTACATTTGGAATTAAACCTTTTTCATCGTGCATACGCTTTTCAATTGCAAGAGAAATTTCATATAATTCGTTATGTCCAGTTTCAGAAGTTATTTTTCGACTCATCTCTTTTAAGTACTTAGCACGTGGATCTCCCTCTTTATATACACGATGACCGAATCCCATGATTTTTTCTTTGTTAGCGAGTTTCTTATCTAAATAATTATCTACTTCATCAAGTGATTTAACTTCTGATAGCATTTTCATAACTTGTTCATTTGCTCCACCATGTAAAGGTCCTTTTAATGAACCAATTGCTGCTACAATACCTGAATACATATCAGATAAAGATGATACTGCGCATCTTGCTGTAAATGCTGAAGCATTAAGTTCATGATCAGCATGTAATATTAAAGCTTTATTAAAAGCTTCAACTTCAGTATCAGATGGCAATTCCCCTTTTAACATATACAAGAAGTTTGCTGCATAGCTTAAATCAGAATTGGGCTTAACAGGTTCCTTTCCTTCTCGTACGCGTGAAAACGCTGTAACTAATGATGCAATTTTTGCTTGGATACGAATAGCTCGATCTTTTCGACTTTCATCTGTTTCCTCTTCAGCATCTGGATCAAAGTGTGCAATATAAGAAACAGAAGTACGTAATGCAGTCATTGGATGTACATCATCCGTAGCATATTCTTCAAAATGCTTATATACCCTTGGATTTAATGTCATATATTGTTTAAGTTTCTCTTTTAATTCTTCAAGTTCTTCTTGTGTTGGTAATCTATAATTCCATAATAAGAACATGATTTCTTCAAATTGAGCATTTTCAGCTAAATCATCAATATCATATCCTGAATAAGTTAATTGACTGTCAATAATTGAACTAATTTTAGTTTCTGCTGCGATAACCCCTTCTAAACCTTTTTGTAATTCTGCCATAAGTAATTCCCCTTTTCTTTTACATAATGTAATGGCTTTCATAAATAGTATATCTAAAATTATAAGTTTTGTGAATAATTATATATGTGGTTTAAATTTTCATTAGTAAATTATTTATATATTAATTTTAATTATAATGATTGTAAAAATTGTTATAAAGCTATTTATGAATAGTAAGACAAGGTTGGCTTATGTGAAAATAATGAATATTTTAATTATTTATCAACAATGATTATTTTTTATTAACTCAATGTTAATAAAATTTTTAGAAAAAATTTAGAAAAATAATTGTCGAATTTAATATATAAGTGCATAATTAATATTAATTAAATGTAAGGGAGTTGTCTTATGGCAGAAGAAAAATTACAAAGAGGATTAAGTAATCGTCATGTACAATTGATTGCTCTTGGTGGCGCTATCGGAACTGGATTATTCTTAGGTGCAGGTCAAACTATAGCTATGACTGGACCTTCTATTCTATTAACCTATATCATTATTGGATTCATGCTATTTATGTTTATGAGAGGTCTTGGAGAAATCATCATTCAAAATACTCGTTTTAAATCATTTGCTGATGTAACAAACGAGTATATTGGACCGTTTGCAGGATTCGTTACTGGATGGACATATTGGTTATGCTGGATTATAACGGGAATGGCAGAAGTAACTGCAGTTGCTAAATATATTAGTTTCTGGTTTCCAACTATACCAAACTGGATTACTGCTCTGTTTTGCGTATTAATATTAATGGTTTTTAACTTATTAAGTGCAAAATTATTTGGAGAATTAGAATTCTGGTTTGCTATTATTAAAATTATAACTATTATAGCTTTAATCGTCATTGGTGCAATAATGATTTTATTTGCTTATAAAACTCAATTTGGACATGCAAGTTTAACTAATCTTTATAAACATGGTATTTTTACCAATGGAACCTCTGGTTTCTTTATGTCATTCCAAATGGCTTTATTCTCATTTGTTGGTATTGAAATGATTGGGGTAACCGCTGGTGAAACTAAAGATCCAGAAAAAACAATACCTAAAGCTATAGATGCAGTACCAATTAGAATTTTAATTTTCTATGTAGGTGCTTTAGCAGTCATTATGTCTATTATTCCTTGGGACAAAGTGGATCCAAATGAGAGCCCATTTGTTAGATTGTTCTCATTAATTGGTATTCCGTTTGCAGCTGGATTAATTAACTTTGTAGTTCTAACTGCTGCTGCTTCATCTTGTAATAGTGGTATCTTCTCAAATAGTCGTATGTTATTTGGATTATCTGAACAAAAACAAGCGCCTTCTATATTTAAAAGTACTAACAAACAAGGTGTACCACATATCGCAATTATAGTATCATCTGCGTTATTATTGGTGACAGCATTATTAAACTATATTTTCCCAAATGCAACGCTAGTATTTACATATGTTACAACAATTTCAACGGTATTATTTATTATCGTGTGGGCTTTAATTATTTGGGCTTATATTAATTATCATAGAAAAAATCCTGAATTACATAAAAAAGCAAAATTCAAACTTCCTGGTGGAAAATATATGGCCTATATTATTTTAGCATTCTTCATATTTGTGTTTTGTTTACTATTTGTAAATGCGACAACAAGAAACGCTATTTTCTTAACACCTATTTGGTTTATTATTTTAGGTATTATGTATTTAAGATATAAAAAAGTAGCAAAATAACATTAAAATATCAATATAAAAAATGACTGGAACAATTAATAATGTTCCAGTCATTTTTATGTTAATGCAGTCGATGTCTGAATTGAAATACTCTTGTAATAAGCATTTTTAAACACTAATATCCCCAACATAGAGATTTTCTTAATGAAAATCTACGTTCAACGCAAGGTGGGACGACGAATACGATTCTATTCCACTTTTTTTAGTATGTTTAAATAATATAAAAAAGAGCGAGAATTTTATCCACTACCGTGGTTATTCTCGCTCTTCTAGCTTTTTAATTAAACATGCTTATACAGTTGTTTAATTAAAGGACATTCGCATACCCTTCAAAAATTCTACCTTGATTTGCATCAACAGTAACTAATAAGTCATTTTTCAATTCTTTAGTTGCATTTTCAACACCAATAATAGTTGGGATACCTTGTTCAAGCCCAACGATTGCACTTGGTGATGTTATACCGTTTTCTTCAGTAATTAAACCTGCAGCTTTTTCGACATATGGAACATAGCTTTCGTCTACTGAATTAGTTACAATAATTGATTCACTTAAATCTTTTCCTTCTAAATCACTAGCAGTTTTAGAAATCACTGTTTTACCAGTTGTTGATCCACGACCAACACCTTGACCTTTAGCAATTTCATCACCTACTAAATGTAATTTCATCATATTAGTCGTACCTTTTTCACCAGTTGGAACGCCAGCAGTAATGATAATTAAATCACCATTACCAACTTTTTCAGTAGCAACAGCTGTTGCTACTGCATTATTTAATAAATCATCTGTTGTTTTACGTCCTTTTTTAACAACTGGATATGCACCCCATACTAGTGCTAATTGTCTTGCAGTATGTTCACTAGGTGTTACTGCAATAATATCTGAATGTGGACGATATTTAGAGATTGTAATCGCTGTTGAACCACTTTCAGTTGCAGCTACAATTGCTTTAACATTTAAGTTTAGAGCAGTATGTGCTACAGATACACCAATCGCATTTACTAATGATGTTTCTACTAATTTAGTACGATCAGATAATAGTTTTTTGTAATCTTGAGCAGCTTCAGCTGAAATTGCGATATTTCTCATTGTTTTAACTGCTTCTTCAGGATATTGTCCTGCAGCTGTTTCACCAGATAACATAACTGCATCTGTACCATCATAGATTGCATTAGCAACGTCACTTGCTTCAGCTCTTGTTGCACGTGGATTACGTTGCATTGAATCAAGCATTTGAGTTGCAGTAATGACAGGTTTTCCTAATTTATTACATTTTCTAATTAAATCTTTTTGAACGATTGGCACAGATTCAGGTGGAATTTCAACACCCATGTCACCACGCGCAACCATTAAACCATCAGATACTTCTAAAATCTCTTCGATATTGTCAATACCTTCTTGGTTTTCAATTTTAGGGAAGATAGTAATATTATCATTATTTTCTTGTTCTAAAATTTCACGAATATCTAATACATCACTAGGACGACGTACAAAGCTTGCTGCAATGTAATCAATATCTTCTTTAATACCAAATTTAATATCTGCAGCATCTTTATCAGTGATACCAGGTAAGTTTACTTTAACACCAGGTAAGTTTACACCTTTTTTATTTTTTAATTCACCAGTATTTAAGATATCACATTTAACTTCGCCTTTATCTTTATCAATATCTTTAACTTGTAATTCTACTAAACCATCATCTAATAAAATGTATGATCCAATTTGAACATCATTAATTAAATCTTCATATGTGACTGAGAATTTTTCAGGTGTACCTTCAACTTGAGACATACTCACAATAACTTCTTTACCTTTTTCAAGTACAATTAAGCCGTCTTTCATATCATGTGTACGAATTTCAGGTCCTTTAGTATCTAATAAAATACCAATAGTTTTACCTAATTTTTTAGATACTTTACGAATTGAATCAATACGTGCTTTATGTTCTTCATGACTACCATGAGAGAAATTTAAACGCGCAACGTTCATTCCAGCATTCATTAATTTTTCTAACATTTCCTCAGACTCTGAAGCAGGTCCTATAGTACATACAATTTTAGTCTTTCTCATTATAAAAGCCTCCTAAATTAAATAGATAATTCTTTTGCTAAGTCATAAATACGAGTGTTGAATTTATGGCTTTCATTATTGAAAATTTCATCAAATGGTGTTGCTGTAAGTTGGTTATTTTGTATACCTACACCGAATCCTGTTTGACCTTGCATTAACAATTCTACAGCATAACCGCCTAATCTTGAAGCAAGCACTCGATCTACACCAGATGGACTACCACCACGTTGAATGTGACCAAGAACAGATACACGTGCATCAACATTGATATATTTAGTTAATTGTTCTGCACATTCATGGCCACTCATACAACCTTCTGCTACCATAACGATAGAATGTTTTTTTCCACGTTTAATACCATTTTCAATTTTTTCAGCAACATCTTTAATATCTGTGTGCTCTTCTGGAACTAAGATTGTTTCAGCACCTACTGACAATCCAGCCCACAGTGCTAAATCACCACAATCACGTCCCATTACTTCTACAACAAAAGTTCTCGCATGACTTGAAGCAGTATCTCTGATTTTATCGACACAGTCAATAATCGTATTTAATGCTGTATCGAAACCAATAGTGAAATCAGTACCATTAATATCATTATCAATTGTTCCAGGGATACCAATTGTTTTTATATCGGTTGTTTCTTCGCTAATACGTTGAGCCCCTCTATAACTGCCATCTCCACCGACTACTACAAGTCCTTCAATACCATGCTTGTGTAAGTTCTCAATCCCTTTTTGTCTTACACTCTCATCTTTAAACTGAGGACATCTAGCAGAATATAGAAAAGTTCCTCCTCGTTGAATCGTATCTCCAACACTTCCTAATTCAAGTTTGTGGATATTATCATCAAGTAAACCTTGATAACCCTGATAAACACCAAAAACTTCGATATTATTATAAATTGCTTTTCGTACGACTGCTCTAACAGCAGCATTCATGCCTGGTGAATCTCCACCACTTGTTAATACCGCAATTCTCTTCATAGCGACATACCCTTTCCTAACTATAATAATCTTCATGTATAAATTACCATAATTTTATTATCTATTCCATTAATATTGATAGATTATATATATGTAAACGTTTTAAATTTTTAATTTAATTTATATAAAAAAAATGACTAGAAATTTAATTAAAATTTCTAGTCATTCTGTGCTAATTAATAAAAGTACCAATATTTCTAAACTTATTAAATCGATGATTCGCTAAAGCTTGTCCATCTAATTTATTTAATTCATTAAGCTGATGAATAAAAGATTGTTTAATTTGTTTTGCTTGAAAAACGATGTCTCTGTGAGCGCCACCTTGTGGTTCATTAATAACTTCATCTACCACGTTTAATTCCAGTAAATCTTTTGCAGTAATTTTCATCGTTTCAGCAGCCATTTTTGCTAAAGAGCTATCTTTCCAAAGTAATGCTGCCGCTCCTTCTGGAGAAATAACAGAATAAGTACTATTTTCAAGCATTAATAATTTATTAGTTATACCAATACCAAGTGCACCACCGCTTCCACCTTCACCGATGACAACACCAATCACAGGTACTTTAAGAGAAGCCATCTCAATTAAATTTTTCGCAATTGATTCACTTTGCCCTCGTTCTTCAGCTGCTTTTCCCGGATATGCACCTTTTGTATCAATAAACGTAAAAATAGGACGATTAAATTTTTCAGCTTGTTTCATTAAGCGTAAAGCTTTACGGTAACCTTCAGGATGAGCCATTCCAAAATTACGATAAATATTATCTTTAGTATCTTTCCCTCGTTGCTGACCTATGATAGTTACCGGTTGATTGTTGAGATATCCTATTCCACCAATCATCGCAGGATCATCTCTAAAATTACGATCTCCATGTAATTCAATAAATGAATCGAAGATATATGGAATATAATCAAGTGTTGTAGGTCTTTCTTGAAGTCTTGCAATTTGTACTCGATCCCAAGGTTTTAAATTGGTATATATTTTTTTTCTTTCTCTTTCCAAAGAGGCTTCTAACAAGTCAATTTCATCTTGTAAGTCGACGTCATTTTTTTCTTGAGATTCCTTCAATGAATTAATCTTTTCTTTAATCTCATATAAAGATTTCTCGAAATCAAGCATTCGTCTTCACCTCTTGATGTAGTTTTAAAATTTCAGAAAGTGTTGCTTTCATGTCTTTTCTATGCACAACTTTATCTAATTGACCATGTTCTAATAAAAACTCAGCAGTTTGGAAATCTTCCGGCAATTTTTCGTTAATTGTTTGTTCTATAACTCTACGTCCAGCAAAACCGATTAAAGCTTTAGGTTCGCTTAGGTTAATATCACCCACAGAAGCAAAACTAGCTGATACACCACCAGTAGTAGGATGTGTTAAATAAGAAACATATAATAATCCAGCATCAGAATGTCGTTTTAATGATACACTTGTTTTTCCCATTTGCATTAATGAAATAATACCTTCTTGCATTCTAGCACCACCACTTGCAGAAAATAATACAAATGGTAACCGATGTTCAGTACAATAATCAACGATTCTACAGATTTTTTCTCCTACGACTGAACCCATACTTCCCATTCTAAATCGTGAGTCCATAACTGCAATACCATATTTCACGCCATCTAATTCTGCTGTACCAGTTACGATGGCTTCATTTAAACCCGTTTTCTTTTGATCTTTTTCCACTTTTTCTTGATAACCAGGAAAATCTAAAGGATTAGAAGATGTCATTTCTTTATCGAATTCTTTGAACGAATTTTCATCTGAAATAGCTTCTATTCTTTTGTATGCAGGAAGTGCGATATGATGATCACAATTAAAGCATACATTTAAATTTTCAGTTAGTTCTTTTGTATACATTATTTTTTTACAATTAGGACATTTAGTCATGATACCCGCTGGTACGTCATTTTGTTTAGAATCCGGTACCGTTAAATATTTCTTTTTTTTACTACTTCTATTAAAAAAATCTTTAAACATGCGTAAACCTCCGCATAACTCACTCAATAATTTCGTTATTTTAAATAGTTACTTTTAAATTCGCTTACTTTATTTTAAATCTGTTAACTTCATTGTTTTATCATATACGTCTTGGAAATCTACTTCAATACATATAACACCTCATTCCATAGCAGATTGTGTTAAATCTTGTGTCGCTGATGGTGCCACTCTTTAATCGAAAGGAGTAGATTCAATATCTAAGACAATTCTAAAAACACCTAGAAAAGCTAATATCTTATTAATTTGATTTCGAAAATAAGGTCGTCTCGTTCCTACTACTTTAGCACTACTTCCTTGATTCTTCATAGATTTCTTTACATGATTCTACTGCCTCTATAGAGTATGCTAAACTTAGCTCTTCTGTATTGGTTACTTTAACATTAGGTATAGTTTCTAATTTACCTTGATTCTCTTTATACATTTGTAATGCATCGTCTCTTAAAGACATTTAATCAATCTCTAGTTGATTTATAATTAAATTACTTTTGAAAAGAGAGATTTTTGTAACAATTAAGTTCAATTTTAAAAATCATTTTTATATGCTACATGTTAATAAATCAAGAGATAAAAAAATCAATAAAATTATTAATTTTTCTTTATAACCATCAATTAACTATATCATAATTTTTTTGCATATAAAAGTTATATAATTCTGATGTCACTTGGCTTGAACATCTTTATAAACCTTTCGACTTGTTCCATTTCTTTTTGTAAAAATCCTAAAGATTGAGTTTGTTGTTGCATTTCATTAAATAAAACTACTTCTAAATCGTTATGTGTCGTTTGATCTATTAAAAATGATTTAATATCTTCTAATTGATTGACGTTTCTAACCACTATTTGTTTGGCTTGAGATAATTTGTTATTTTCAAAGTCGTTAATTGTATCCATATTTTGAATGATAATTTGTCTCTTTTGATTTCGTTCTTCAAATTTGCCATGAACGACTAGAATATCATTTTGTTGTTGAATCATTGTCTCATATTGTTTGTACTTATCTGGAAACAAAACACCATCAATAGTGGTTCTACCATCATCTAGAACTAAGAAAGCCATATGTTGTCCAGTTTTTGTTCTTATTTGCTTAAATTGATTAACCTGAACAAGTATAGGTTGATAATCTAAGCTATTCTTAATCGTAAATATACCTAAATATTGTTTGATATAAAATAATTTTTCAACTGGGTGGTTAGAAATATAAAATCCTAAGTATTCTTTTTCATAAGCACTAATTATTTGATCACTGAATTCCTCTTTATTTTCATAGGCTTGCTTTGGTGTTAACATATTAAATAAAAATTCATCTTGTTCAACATTCGAAACTTGATCAATAACTTCATCAATTGTAGATAATAGTGTTGATCTAGTTTTACCAAATGAATCAAATGCGCCCACACATATTAATGCTTCTAATAATTTTCTAGTTTTAATTTTCTTAGGAATTCTTCTGGTGAAATCAAAAAAGTCTTTATACAATCCATTTTCAGATCGTTCGTCTACTATAGATTTGACGCTTTGATATCCCACACCTTTTATTGCACCCAACGATAAATAAATATTTTTTTCTGTCGCTTTGTAAAACCAATGACTTTTATTAATATCTGGAGGTAAAATATTTAAACTTTGAGTTTTAGCTTCTTCTATTATTATTGCCGTTTTGGTTTCATTACCTATAACATTACTGAGAATATTCGCGTAGAAATAATTTGGATAATGCACTTTTAAATAAGCCATGATATATGCAATTTTGGAATAACTCACTGCATGAGCTCTAGGAAAACCATAATCCGCAAACTTTAATATTAGTTCGAAAATACGTTCACTAATTGATGCATCATAATTATTACTTACAGCCCCTTCAATAAAGTGTTGACGTTCACTTTCTAGAATAGCTCTATTTTTTTTACTCATTGCACGTCTTAATATATCTGCTTGACCATAACTAAAATTAGCGAATTGACTAGCAATTTGCATGATTTGTTCTTGATAAATAATGACGCCATACGTCTTTTTTAAAATAGGCTCTAAATCAGGATGTAAGTATTTAATGTCACTTTGACGATGTCTTCTTGATATGTATGTAGGAATTTCTTGCATTGGACCAGGTCTATACAATGATGTTACAGCAACGATGTCTTCAAAGTGTTCAGGCTGTAATTCCATCAATACTCTTCTAACACCTTCTGATTCTAATTGAAATATACCTGTAGTGTTTCCTAAAGATAATAATTTAAATACTTTTTGATCATTAAAAGGGATCTGTTCTATATCGATATCAATATTTAAATCTTTTTTTACTTGAGTGATAATTTGATGAATAATTGATAAATTTCTAAGACCAAGAAAGTCAATTTTTAATAAACCTAATCGTTCTGCTTCAGTCATTGTCCATTGAGTCAATATACCTGTATCTCCCATTGTTAAAGGAGCAAAATCATACAATGGTTTATCATTAATAATTATTCCAGCAGCATGGGTAGATGTATGACGTGGTAAGCCCTCTAGTTTTTTACTAATTTCAAACCATTTTTCATGACGATAACTTTTATGAACAAATGTTTTAAATTTTTCATTTTGATAGGCTTCTTCTAGTGTAATACCTAATTGATGTGGGATTAAATTCGATATTTCATTTAACGTTTTTTCGTCAAAACCAATAATACGGCCTACATCTCTCGCTACAGCTCTTGCTAATAAGTGACCAAAAGTGACGATACCTGATACGTGATATTGACCATACTTTTCTTGTACGTACTGAATCACTTTTTCTCTTCTCGTATCTTCAAAATCGATATCAATGTCTGGCATAGTGACACGTTCTGGATTTAAAAAGCGCTCGAATAATAAATCAAATTTAATTGGATCAATAGTCGTGATACCTAATAAGTAACTGACTAAAGATCCTGCAGATGAACCACGTCCAGGTCCAACCATCACGTCATGCGTTTTAGCAAAATGTATTAAGTCGCTCACTATCAAAAAATAATCTTCGAATCCCATATTCGTTATTATTGAATATTCATGATGTAATCGGTCAATATATCGCTGATCTTTATCTAATTTAAATTCTTTAAGATTATATTTTAACTTTTCTAAAAGATAGGATTTAGTACTTTGTTGATTAGGGGTTTTAAAGTTAGGCAATAGATTTTGATGATATTGAATTTCTGCGTTACACTCATCAGCTAAAGCCTGTGTATTAGCTATTATTTTTTCAGACAATTGAAATGCTTTAATATTTTCACTAGTTGGAAAATATTCATGAGCATCCTTAATATCATTTACTAAATCCAATTTTGTATTGTTTTTTATTGCTTTTAATGCAGGTATTGTATCTGCATCTTCAGGATTTAAATATCTTGCATTATTAAGAAAGACAATTTTATCGTCTGAAAAATCTAATTGACTTGTGTGATTTATGAATACTGACTCATTATTCTTTAGTGTTTGAATTAACGATTGATGAGACGCATGAGCATCTTTAAAAACAATAGCAAGATGATAACTATATTTTTGTAGCCATTTTAGGGGTATCGTAGTCTTTTGTTTCATATTAATCGCAGAAGAAAGTTGATACAGAGCATGGAGACCTTCATTATTCTTTGCGAATAATACTGTTTCAATTGTGCTAATTTCATCAGAAACCATTACAGTCATTCCAAATATTGGCTTAATTCCCTCATTAACACATGCGTCATAAAACTTAGGGAAGCCATATAATACGTTCGTATCAGTAATTGCAAGTGCTTGATATCTATTTTCTTTTGCCTTTGATACAACATCGTTAATTTTTAAACTTGAATATAATAAATCATATGTTGAATGAATATTCAAATGTACAAACATATATGACTTCCTTTCCTAATTTATAGTTTTTGGCGCAAGGCTTCACCTAAAGTCTCAAATTGTTCCCAATTTTCAACAGAAACTCCAGATGCATTTGGATGTCCTCCACCGCCAAATTGATTAGCTATATCATTAATAGTAATTCCTTTAGAACGTAATCGACATCTAATTTGATCACCTTCATCAACACCAAACATCCATATTTTTAGACCTTTGATATCCGCTACGGTATTAACAAACTGAGATGCTTCGTTAGGTGCAATTTGAAATTGGTTTAGGACGTCTTTAGTAATCTTTATTTGGCAATATTGATGATCTTCACTTAATTGGAAATTTTGTAAAATATATCCTTGGAATGGCATAAGTTTTGGATCTTTCTCACCCAATTGATTTAATATCTCATTATGATTAAATGGAAATTCTAGCAAACGACTAGCAACCTTCATAGTATGTGGTGTGGTATTACTAAATAAAAAACGACCTGTGTCTCCGACAATTCCTAAATATAGAACACGTGCGACAGATTCATCGATAATATTAATATCATTAAAATGTGTAATAAAATCAAAAATGATTTCGCTTGTTGAACTTGCATTAGTATCTACATAATTTATTCTGCCATATTGATCAGTAGCAGGATGATGATCAATTTTAATTAAATCTTTGCCTTGATTAAATCGTTGATCATCGATACGAGGTGCATTTGCTGTGTCACAAACAATCACTAGAGCGTTTTGATACATATCATCTCTAACTCTGTCTAAATCCCCTATAAATGCTAAAGAAGATTCTGGTTGCCCAACTGCATAAATAGACTTTTCTGGAAATTTACGTTGCAAATAATATTTTAAGCCTAACTGTGAACCATATGCATCTGGATCAGGACGAACGTGTCTATGAATAATAACAGTTTCATATTTATCAATTTCATTCATTATTTTATTAAAAATTTCTACCATTTCTTTTCTCCTTTAATTTCAAAAACTATTTTAAATATCTTCAAACATTTGACATATAATCATTGCATTTGCAACTTTCTCATTTTTACAAGTCATAATGACCTCTAATTTAGCAAAATTTCTTCCTACATCTAACATGTTATACTTTACATCAAGCGTACTTTCGATTGCGACATTTTTAATATAAATGATATTCAAGCTTTCAATCATAACATCTACTTTTTTATACTTACGCAATTCATGTTTAATTGTTTCTTCAATAATTGCAACACATATTGCTTTACTCAACGTACCATATTGGTTGGTTAAAACCGGTGAAATTTTTACAGAAGTCTCATTATGATTTATTGAGATGTGTTTGGCAATTTGATCGATAATGGTTTCTCCAATTTGAGGTTGTCTTCCAATTAATTGCATTGCTTTTAACACATCATTTCGTGTAATAACACCTATTGCTTTTTTATTTCTTGTTGTGACAGGTAAAATTTCAATTCCATCCCAAATCATTATATGAGCACAACTCGCTACTGTAGTTGTTAATTCAACATTGATAGGTCGTCTTGTCATGACTTTATTAATCTTATCATCTTCGTTCATATGAATAATTTCTTTACTCGTTACAATTCCCACAAGTTTCCAATCTTTATTTACTACTGGAAAACGAGAATGTCCTGTGACTTTTGCACGAGAAATATAGTCGTCTAAACCCATTTCATCAAACACTACCGTCATATCATTGATAGGTTTTACGATATCTTCAACAATAAGTATCTCTTTTCTTATCATTTGATTATACATGGCTCTATTAATGATATTAGCTACTAAAAATGTATCATAATTTGAAGAGATAATAGGTAACTCTTGTTTATTTGCATAATCAATAATATTTTGAGCTGTACTAAATCCACCGGTAATAAGTATACCGCTTCCTCTTTTTAATGCTTCCATCTGAACTTCAGGACGGTTACCTACAATCAATAACGTTTGATTTCCAATATACTTTACTACATCTTTTAGTTCCATAGCTCCAATTGCAAATTTACTAACAGTTTTATTTAAACCATTTTTCCCACTTATGATGTCACCTTCAATAATATTCACAATTTCTTGAAAAGTAAGATGTTCAATTTGTTCGCGACTCTTTTTATCTATCCGAACCGTACCTACTCTATCGATGGTGGTTACAAAGCCAAGTTGACTAGCATCTTTAATTGCTCTATAAGCAGTCCCTTCAGAAACATTCATTACTTTGGCTATTTTTCTAACTGAAATTTTTTGTCCTATATTTAATGATTCTATATAAGATACAATTTGTTCATGTTTAGTCATTTTCAACCCTCTTCATTTTTAGACAATGTCTAATATATTATAACTTTTTTATTTATAAAAATCGATTTGAATGTGACAAAAGTATCAAAAACTAACATATCGGTATCATTTTGTTTTTAATGTATAAAAATGAAGTTAATTTAAATAATAAAAATATAAATTTGATGGAAATATTAAATCACTAATTATATAATTAAATATAAGGAGGGATGACCTATGTATAAAAACATATTACTAGGTGTAGATACTCAATTAAAAAATGACAAAGCATTGAAAGAAATTTCAAAATTAGCTGGCCCAGGTACCGTTGTTACAATCATGAATGCGATTGGTGAACAAGACATCCAAGCCTCTATTAAAGGAGGGACTCACATCGAAAAATTGACACATCGTCGTGATCAAGGACTTGAACACACACGTCATACTTTAGATGATTATGGTATTAATTATGATCAAATTATCGTTCGTGGAAATCCAAAAGATGAATTGGTGAAACATGCAAATAGTGGTAAATATGACATTGTCGTATTAAGTAACCGTAAAGCTGAACAACAAAAGAAATTTGTTTTAGGTAGTGTTAGTCATAAAGTTGCTAAACGTGCTACTATCCCTGTTTTAATAGTTAAATAATTTTAATCTTA